>JAGWIE010000063.1 GCA_028866445.1 Rhodospirillales bacterium
ACCATGAACAGCCCCCTATAAACATAAACAATGCCGAGTCTCCCCGCCTTGCCCGCTCTGGCCGCCGGTCATGGCCGCGCTGTCCTGCTGGATGCGGATGGCGTGATCCTTACCCTAAAACCTGGCACAATCGCTCGCCAGGTGGGGGCTAGCATCCCACTCTGCATCCACGCCCCGGCCACGCTCAAACGCCTCGGCAACCCGTCCATCCAGCTGCTCGACCTGCTGGAACTCTTCGCCTTCGTGCACCCGGCGCAAAGCCTGGCCCCCACACCGGCCGGCTTCGCCCGCGCGCTGGAGCTGCCCACCCCCACCTCGCTTGAATCAGCCGCCCAGGCCTTGCCGGAAATGGCGGAATTGCTCCTCACCCGCCTGGAAGCAGGCAAAACCACCCCCGCCAACCGGGATGCTGCGGGTCTGGCCGCCCGCATGGGTGCGGCAGGCTGGCTCTGGGCGCCTTATGTGCTCGCCGCCCTGGGCCAGCCGGATGCGCGGCCGGACGGCATGGCCATGCGCCTCTGGAAGCGCTTGCCAAAATGGGAGGAAACCGCCCCACGCCCGCCGCCATCCAGCTTCGCCATCACCCCAGCGGAAGCCCGCTCCCGCCTCGCCAGCCTGCTTGGTCCATACGCCGAGCAGCGCCCCGCCCAGGCGGATTTCTGCTCCGCCGTAACCGGCGCGTTTGCCCCGCGTGAGACAGAAGGCAGCCCGCAAATGGTGCTGGCGGAAGCGGGCACCGGCACCGGTAAAACCCTGGGCTACCTCGCCCCCGCCTCGCTCTGGGCGGAACGCAATAAGGGTGCGGTCTGGGTCTCCACCTATACCCGCCACCTCCAGCGCCAGATTGAGCAAGAGGCCCAGCGTCTGCCCCCCGGCACCAATGTCGTGCTGCGTAAGGGCCGTGAGAATTATCTCTGCCTGTTGAATTTTGAGGACGCGATGAACGCGGAAACCCGCGCCATCCCGCTCGGGCTCATCGCCCGCTGGGCCACCGCCAGCGCCGATGGTGATTTGTTCGGCGGCGACCTTCCAGGCTGGTTCGCGGAGCTTTACGGCCAGCCGCTTCTGGCCAGCATCGCGGACCGGCGCGGCGAGTGCATCCACGCCGCCTGCCCGCATTTCTCCACATGTGTAATAGAGCGCGTGATCCGCGATGCCCGCCAGGCGGATCTCGTCATCGCCAACCATGCGCTCGTCATGGCCCAGGCCGTCTGGGGCGGGCTGGACGACGACAACGTGCCCACGCGCTACGTGTTCGATGAAGGCCATCATATTTTCGATGCCGCCGACAGCGCTTTTTCCATCGAACTCTCCGGCTTTGCCATGGCGGAGCTGCGCCGCTGGCTGCTGGGGGCTGAGGGTGCACGCTCCCGCGCCCGTGGCCTCGCCAAACGGCTGGAAGACATGGCAGCGGTAGACGAAGCCACGCACAAAGCCATCGAACAGACGGTTAGATATGCAAAAGCCCTGCCCGCGCCGATGTTTTCCGTGCGGTTGGACCCAGAATTGGCATCCGACAACAACCCGGCGGAAGAATGGCTGCGGCTTATACGCGCCCAGGCCCGCGCCCGCGCCAGCGCGCCAGACCTCGCTGGCGCCGGCGGGTTTGAAACCGATTTGCACCCGCTCAACGAGGATATCTTCCCCGCCGCCCGCAAGCTTGCTCTGGCCCTGGAACAGCTTCGTGTTCCGTTAAGCGCCCTGCGTGAACGAATGCTGGAGCGGTTGGAAAACGAGCCGGATTTGGAAGAAGCTATGCGCCAGCGACTGGAGAGCACCGCCCGCAGCCTGAAGCGCCGCGCCATCGACCCGCTTTCTGGTTGGAAACGCATTCTGGATGGGCTTGAATCTGAACCCGCTCCCGGTGAACGCCCTGCCCGCGTGGAATTTTTACGGCTGGACCGCGAGGCCGGGACCGATAAAGACATAGCCCTGCTCTCGCATCTTCTGGACCCCACGGAAGCCTTCACCCAATCCATCGCCGCCCCGGCGCATGGGCTGTTGATTACCTCCGCCACTTTGCGCGACGGAACGGACCTAGAAGAGGCGTGGGAAAATGCCGAATCCCGCACCGGCGCCGCGCATCTCGCCACGCCCGCCATCCGCGCGGCGTTCGACAGCCCTTTCGATTATGCTGCGCGCACCCGCGTCGTGCTGATCTCAGATGTAAACACACAAGATATCGGGCAATTGGCGGGCGCATACCGGGCATTGTTCGAGGCGGCGGGCGGCGGCGGGCTCGGCCTGTTCACCGCTATCTCTCGCCTGCGCGCCGTGCACGCGAAAATTGCAGCGCCGCTCGAAGAAAAAAACATCCCACTTTATGCCCAGCACGTGGACGCGATGGATAATGCCACATTAGTGGACATCTTCCGCGCCGAGGAACATTCCTGCCTGTTGGGCACGGATGCGATGCGCGACGGCGTGGATATTCCCGGCAATGCGTTGCGGCTTGTGGTGTTCGAGCGTACCCCCTGGCCCCGGCCGGATATTCTGCACCGCACCCGGCGCACCCACCTCTCCCATGGTGCCCCCCGCGATTACGATGATTCCATCGTGCGCCTGCGCCTGCGCCAGGCTTTTGGCCGCCTGATCCGCCGCACGGATGACAGAGGCGTGTTCGTGCTGCTGGACAAACAATTCCCCTCGCGCCTGCTCACGGCGTTTCCGGAGCAAGCACTGATTATCCGGTCATCATTGTCTGAGGCCATTACCGGGATTGCGCGATTTTTAAGGGAACCCGCCTGAGGGACGATACACGTTGTCGGGCGTGGAAACCTCATATCCATGCATTTTACGCATAGCCCATATAAGTACGATCGTACATAATTTAATTTGATTAAGAACGTACGTACGTATATTAACGGTCCCGGAGCGATTTGCCCCGCCAATCCAAGGATCGAGTAACATGTTCAGTTTAATTAAGCCCTTTATCGCTGTATTTTTGGTCGCGGCACTCATTCCGCTCGCCGCACAGGCGCGCCCAAGAGATCTTGGCACGACAGGCCCGGCCATCCATGCTGTAAGATCTCATAACAATGGTGCGTTCGTGGCTAACCGCGACGCCAGCCGCGCACATTATGCTGATAGCGCTGCGTCCTTTCAGAGTCGCGGTACAGTTGGGAACGACGCTTATGCCATCAATGAGGTTCCGGTTAATCTCCGCGCGCCTGCGGATGGTGCATCCGGCAGCGACATCACCTGATCCACGCTTTAACCGTCAATGATCGCTCGAACTTTCTTGGCCAACCCATCGAGCGAAAATGGCTTGGTGATGATATCAATGCCGCCAGGCCCTGCGCCGGTTATGCTCAGATCGACATTATGCGCGTAACCGGTCATGAACAGAATTTTTAACTCTGGTCGCAGTTGTATCGCAGCTTGAGCAAGCTCCCGGCCATTTTGCCCAGGAAGCGTGATATCCGTCAGCATTAAATCGATCCGCCCAGGAGCTTTCACAATTTCAAGCGCCGCCAGGGCATTGTCCGTTTCAAGCGTGGTGTAGCCGTGCTCTTCAAGGGTTTCGATAACGAGCATCCGAACGGTCGGCTCGTCCTCCACCACCAAGATGGCTTGGCCACTTGGTTCAGCCGTCACGCCTTGCTGCATCCCTCGCTCCACGTTCCTGGTTTTATCGCGTGGCACAAACGAGCAATTTTAATTGTTGCTCATAGCAGTAACGAATGGTTAATCAGCTCGCCTTTGTCAATTCATATAAAGCGACAGCGCCGGCGGCGGAAACATTCAGGCTCTCCATTCCACCAGGCATTGCAAGAGCGCAGATTTCATCACAAGTTTCGCGTGTAAGGCGCCGCATGCCCTCGCCTTCATTGCCAAGCACCAGCGCCACGCGACGCCCAGCAAAACTCTCGCCACGCAGCTTGGTTTGCGCCTGGCCATCAAGCCCCACCACCCAGACATCGGCGGATTTCAAAACGATTAGTGCACGTGAAATGTTAGTAATGCGCAAAAGCGGAATCGTCTCCAGCGCGCCGGAAGCGGCTTTGGCCAGCGCTCCGGTTTCTTCAGGCGCGTTGCGGTCTTGCGCGACGATTGCGCAAGCGCCGAAAGCCTGGGCGGTGCGCATCAATGCCCCCACGTTCCGGGGATCGAAAATCTGATCCAGCACCAAAATAGGGCCGGGGCGCTTTAAGGCATCGAGCAGGGCCGGCGCGGATAGCTGGTCCGCCAACAGGGCAATGCCCTGGTGCACGATGCCCGAACCGGGCCGGGCGCCAAGAATCTGGTCGATCTTCTCTCGCGGCGTAATCTCTGGGTGGATAGGCCAGGGCAACGGGCATTCAGCCGCCAGGGCCGCCTGCGCCTCTTCGGTGATAATGAGGCGGCGCAGCAGCCGGGCCGGATTTTTCAGCGCCGCGGCCACAGCGTGTGTGCCGTAAAGCCACACAGCGCCCGCGGGAGCGCCGGGTGCGCGGCGTGCCTCGCCCCGCCCCCCGCCGTTTCCGGCATTACCCCCGCCGCCACGCCGATGCCCGGGCTGACCTGGGCGTTCATCACTGCCATGGCGTTGCTTGGGGCCGTTTCTACCAGAAGGTGGACGATTTTGAACCATGCGCCCTCACTATCTCTGCCCCCTCGCGTTGACAACCAGCCTCCTCCCGTTGCATGTGGCGCCCACGCGGAAGGGTGCCCGAGTGGCTAAAGGGGACGGACTGTAAATCCGTTGGCGTGCGCCTACGTTGGTTCGAATCCAACCCCTTCCACCAATCCCCCCTGCACCACTAATCACCAACAAGCAAAAACGCTAGGATTTTACTAGCTTTTTTCATTTCGATTTTGCTTGCCTATGCACCCAAATGCGCGTACATCTCGCTTTAGATTGTGGGATCATACATAGGTCAAGGTTCGACGGACAGTGGTAAGACGGCTCGAAAAACTCTCCCCGGCTGAAGTGAAGAACACGAACAAACCGGGCATGTACGGGGATGGCGGTGGCTTGTGGCTGCATGTCGGCCCGAATGCCCTGGACGAAAAGGGGAAACCCACCAAAACCGGCAAGAGCTGGATTTTCCGGTTTATGATCGACGGCAAGTCCCGCGAGATGGGGCTGGGCCCAGTCTACACCATTGGCTTGGCTGAGGCCCGGGACAAAGCTGCGGCCTGCCGGAAGCTGACGCTGGAGGGCATCGATCCG
This sequence comes from Rhodospirillales bacterium, assembly GCA_028866445.1. GTDB lineage: Bacteria > Pseudomonadota > Alphaproteobacteria > Acetobacterales > Acetobacteraceae > Acidocella. The sequence continues at coordinate 5,156 of JAGWIE010000063.1, forward strand.
ATTAACGCCAAGCACGCCAAACGCACCGCCCGGAAGCTGGAGGCGGCGAAGGCCATCACCTTTGAAAAATGCGCCGAGAAGTACATCGCCGCGAACAAGGCCGGGTGGAGCAACGCCAAGCACGCTGAGCAATGGAGCGCCACGCTCTCAACCTATGTCTATCCCATCATTGGAATCCTGGCCGTGGGCGAGATCGAGACCGGGCACGTCACCAAGATTTTAGAGCCGATCTGGACGGCCAAGCCCGAGACGGCTTCCCGCGTCCGGGGGCGCATCGAGGCGGTGCTGAGCTATGCCACCACCCATGGCTGGCGAGCCGGTGAGAACCCCGCCCGGTGGCGCGGGCATCTGGAGAACGTACTGCCTAAGAAATCCAAGGTGGCTAAGGTGGAGCATCATGCCGCTTTGCCCTGGCGTGAGATCAGTACCTTTATGAAGAGCCTGGCTGCCGAGAATGGCCTGGCGGCGTTGGCGCTGCGATTCGCTATCCTGACTGCTGGCCGTACCGGGGAAGTCATCGGTGCGCGGTGGGATGAGATCGACCTGGAGAATAAAGTCTGGACCGTCCCCTCTGAGCGCATGAAAGCGAAGAAGGAACACCGCGTTCCCTTGTCACCCCAGGCCATCGCCGTGCTGAAGCAGGCCGAGGCGCTGCGGGTGGATGACGCGGAATATGTGTTCCCTGGTGCCAAACCGGGCGCGGGGCTGAGCAACATGGCCATGCTGGTGCTGCTGCGCCGGATGAAGCGCGACGATCTGACCGCGCACGGCTTCCGCTCCACCTTCCGCGACTGGGCAGCCGAAACCGGCCAGCCATCCGATATTGCAGAGGCGGCACTTGCTCACACGTTGGGGAACAAGGTGCAGGCGGCTTACCAGCGCGGCGACCTGCTCGACCGGCGGCGCAAGCTGATGGAGAGCTGGGGGGAGTTTTGTGGGGTGAAGGATGGGGGAAGAATCACGTGCGGCCAGAGTAACAGGGGCACAAAATGACAAAAAAATCTAAAGCTCCTCGCAAAGCTTTAGCTCAAAAAGAGCTTTTCAACGGCGGAAAACCTTTTTGGCCTGCCGAAAGCAATTTGAAGGCGATGTTGGGTACGTATCTGTTTTATGAACATATGCAGATCGATAGATATCGTAGGCTATATAATTTAACCCAAAATCCGCTCTGGGTATGGACCACAATTCATTTTTGTTCCCTTCCTCCACGAGATAGGATCAAAAATTGGGAGCCGTGGGATTCGGAGGCTGACCGTAGACTGATCGACATATTGGAAGAAGCTGAAGACGATCCTGAATCGCAAAATTACGACGAGGGCATGATCGCAAGGCGTGATTCTTTCAGAGCTGTTATCTCTGAGCTTCCGTATCCTATTCCTATGCCAAAATGGTGCCAAGAATATTTAGGAAAATGTGCCGCTGTCTTTGTGGAGCAATCAATTGACGAAAAAACATCGGCAAAAGATGCTGTAAGAAATGTACCAGAGATCCTAGGTTTTTCCCGCATGGGTTGGAATGCTTTTGCTGAGGATCGCAAAGAAAATTCACGACAGTGGATGTATCTGAGATTTGAAGAACTTGTCTACAATGACGGGCTATCAAAAGCGGAAGCTCGTAAAATGCTTCTAAATGAAGCAGGGTTAGAAGACGAAAGAAACCTACAGCGGATACTATCTTATTATACAGGCTTATATTCGAATAATGAAGACTAGTGACAATTTTTGTATGCTGCCAAGGCTCTTCTTACAGAAACTAAGCGTGGCTAAACCTGGCCATATGTTTAGCCATGGGCAAACTGTGTCGTAGGTTAAACCATTACGAACGCCATCGAATCTATGCCATCCCTCCAGGCATGCACACGCAATCACTGGAGGCTTTATGAACTTGCCGATTAAATCCGAAACCGCCCTGGCAAAGGGGCTGACGCCTAAATACGGCGGCATCGATATGTGGTGTGCCCTAACCGGCATGTCAGTACGAGGCACGTATGACCGGCTTGCCGCTGGCGACCTGATCGCGGTGAAGGTTGGCACCCGAACGCTGATCAACATAGAGAAAGGTCTGGCTTGGCTGGAGACCCAGCCACAGGCACAGATCAAACCTCAGGTACGCCGCAAATCCTTACATAACTGAAACGCCGCCCAGGATGTCCCGGCGCGGCGTGCAGG
>JAGWIE010000064.1 GCA_028866445.1 Rhodospirillales bacterium
TCCTTCAGCGCCTTCGGCAATTTCACCATGGCACGCTTGATGATATCCGCCGCACCGCCTTGCAACGGCGCGTTGATGGCCTGCCTCTCGGCATAGGCCCGCAGCGCCGGAATTTTGTCCCTGATGCGCGGCACCCAGCAGCGCCGCCCAAACGGCGTTAATACGAACCCATCCGTTCGCGCCTGTTCCTTCGTCGCATCCATATAGGCGCGGATTTCCGGATAGCGTTTGAAATACGCGTCGATATAAGCCTTGGCCTCACCTGCGGAAATGCCAAGTTGCCGCGCCAGCCCGAAAGCCGAAATGCCGTAAATAATGCCGAAATTGATCGCCTTTGCCCGCCGCCGCGTGGCACCATCCATCTCCGCCATCGGCACACCGAACACTTCCGATGCCGTGCGGGCATGAATATCCTCAGCCTTCTCAAAGCTTTCCTTCAGCGCTGGAATATCCGCCACATGTGCCAGCAACCGCAGTTCGATCTGCGAATAATCCGCCGAGATGAGGCTATGCCCAGGGGCGGCGATGAAGGCGTGGCGGATGCGCGCACCTTCTTCCGTTCTTATAGGAATATTCTGCAAGTTCGGGTCGGTTGAGGAAATCCGTCCGGTGGTTGTTGCCGCCATTTGGAAATTGGTGTGCACCCTTCCCGTGCGCGGGTTTATCTGCCCCACCAGCGCATCCGCATAAGTGCTTTTCAGCTTGGAAAGCTGCCGCCAGTCGCTCACCCGCGCGGCAATGTCATTGCCTTGCTCAACCAGGGTTTCCAGCACAGAGCTATCGGTTCCCCAGGCACCGTTCTTGCCCTTCTTGCCGCCGGGGAGCTTCATGTCCTCAAACAGCACCTCGCCCAATTGCTTCGGGCTTCCGACATTAAAGTCCCTCCCTGCAAGTTTGTGAATCTGCGTTTCAAACTCGCCCATGCGGCGCTCAAACTCAACAGACATCGCCGAGAGATCAGCCTTATCCACCAGCACGCCATTGGCTTCCATTTCCGCCAGCACTGGTATGAGCTTTTTCTCTAGCAGCTCATACAGCGCCAGGGATTTATGCACGCGCAAGGCAGGCTTTAACTGCCCCCGGAGCCGCAACGCCGCATCCGCCGCCTCGCCGCCCAGCTCGGCCGCTTTTTCAACCGGCGCTTCGGCAAAATTTACCCGCGCGCGGCCTGTGCCGGTCACGTCATCCGGCATTTTCACGCTGTGGGAGAGATGCACCCGCGCCAACGTGGCAAGGTCATGCGCGAAATTCCCCGCATCCTGCGCGTAGGAAATCAACATTACATCGTCCAGCGGGGAAACCGGCCCCAGCCCGGCGCGGGCAATCGCCTCCAATCCAAATTTCGCATCGTGAAAAATCTTCAGCACCGAAACATCCGCGAACAACGCGTTCAACGCCGCGGCGGCTTCATCCCAGGCCATCTGCGGCGCGGCATCCAGCGTTGTGTGGTGGCGCAGCGGCACATACATCGCCTCGCCGGGTTGGGCCGCCAGCCCCAAACCTACCAAATTACCATGCAGGCCGGAGGGGTCGTCCGTCTGCACGGAAAGCGCGAGCAGCCCCGTCTCCCGCGCCGCCTTGGCAATCTCACGCAGCTCCGAAAGCTCATGGATGGGCTTATAAGGGCCGAAAGGCGCGTGGCTCACCTCAACCTGCACCTCCTCCTCGGCCACACCATCCTCCAGCCCCAAACGGTGGCGGATGGATTTGAAATTATTCTGCACCAGAAAAGCCCGCAGTACGTCTGCATCCCAGGCTTTCACGCCCAGCTCCGCCACCGGCACCGGCAGCGGCACATCGGCGCAGAGGGTGACCAGCGTTTTGGAAATCCGCGCCGCCTCCGCGTGCTCAATCAACGCATCGCGCCGTTTGGAGGGTTTCATGGAGGGGGCTGCCGCCAGCACCGCCTCCAGCGTGCCGTATTCACCAATGAGTGCCGCCGCGCCTTTCGGGCCGATGCCCGGCACGCCCGGCACGTTATCGACGGAGTCGCCAATCAGCGCCTGCACCTCGATCACTTTATCCGGCGCCACGCCAAATTTCGCCTCCACCTCGGCTGGGCCGATGGGCGTGTTCTTCATCGGGTCCAGCATGGTCACGCCGTCCCGCAAAAGCTGCATCAGGTCTTTATCGGACGAGACAATAACAACCTCGCCTCCTTCCTCACGCGCCTGGCGGGCATAGGCGGCGATGAGATCATCCGCCTCCCAATCCTCAAGCTCGATGGAGGGCACGCCAAACGCCTTCGTTGCCTCGCGGATAAGCCCGAATTGCGGCACCAGCTCAGGCGGCGGCTCCGGCCGGTGAGCCTTATACTGGTCGTAGAGCCGGTTGCGGAAAGTGTGCCGCCCGGCATCGAAAATCACCGCCAGATGTGTGCCGGTATGGTCCTTCAGCAACCTGGCCAGCATGTTGCAGAAGCCGAACACGGCGTTCACATGCACGCCATCGGCGCGCTGCATATCCGGTATGGCGTGGAAGGCCCGGAAGATGAACCCCGAGCCGTCGACCAGGACGAGCCTCAATGGCTCTCGCCTTCGCCCTCACCATCCAGGATGAAAATGCGCGAGCAATAGGGGCAGGCGATTTGCTCACCGGGAATCCGCAGGTAAACCTTGGGGTGGCCAAGCGGCTCCGCGCCGCCGTCGCAGGAGACAGAACGGGTTTTCACATGAATAATCTCGGAATGGTTGATCGAATCCGTCTGTACGCTCATCGCTCCGCGCTCCGCTGTAAACTAATGTCCGCCCCTCTCTTAGCTTCATTCCGCGCCATACCCAAGCTGGCGCTGGCTTTGGCGCTTGCGGGCTGTGCGGCCATCCCGTTCGGGGTGCCCAAGGCCACGCCAGGCCACCCAATCATCACCTCCGGCTATTTCAATCTGCCGGATGGTGCCAGCCAGCCCTACCGGCTTTACCCCGCGGACGGCAAAATTAAAGCCGTTGTGCTGGCGCTGCATGGCTATACCGATAGCCGGGATGGCTGGGAGATTTTGGCCCGTTACCTTAACCCGCACGGCATCGAGATTTACGCGCCAGACCTCTCCTCCTTCGGCGCCAGCAAAAACCGCGGCTATTGGCCGGGCACGAATGTGCTCGTGAATGAGGCCCGGGACAAGGCCATTATTCTGCGCGCGCGCTACCCCACGACGCCGCTTTACATCATGGGCGAGAGCATGGGCGGGGCCATTGGCCTGCTGCTCGGCACGTCGCCCAACCCGCCGCCGGTTAATGGCTACGTGCTCTCTGCCCCCGCCGTATGGGGCGGCACGGCGATGAACCCGCTGTTCAAGGAGACGCTACGGGTGGCAAACTTCTTTGCACCGGGCAAACGGCTCACCGGGCAATCCGCGCATATCAAGGCCTCGGACAATCTGGCGGCGCTGATCGCCTTCAGCGACGACCCGCTGACCATCCACGCCCCGCGTATCGACAATATCGCCGGGTTGGTAAAGCTGATGGGCCAGGCCCAGGCAGCTTGCGCGCACTTCAACCAAAAGGCGCTGATCTTGTATGGCGGCAAGGATGAACTGGTGCCCAAAGAGGCCATGCGCGCCTGCTGGCGGGCCATTCCGGCGCAAGCACCCGTGACATTGGCCTTCTACCCGCCGGATTACCACCTGATCCCACGCGATTTGGAGCGCGCCGTGCCCAACGCGGATATTCTGGCGTTTCTTGAACAACGCGGCCTGCCATCAAGCGCGCCAAGCCTGGCGACGGTATTTCTGGCCCCGAATTAACCTGGCACCGGCCTCGGTCGCCCTTCCGAATCGATGGCAACGAATTTGAACATTGCTTTCGTTACCCGCTCGTCGTTTTCGCCCGCCCGGTCCCGCCGCCAGGCCTCAACCGAGATGTTCATCGAGGAGCGGCCGGTGGAGAGCAACTGGCAATACACCGTCACCTCATCACCCACCTTCACCGGGCGTAGAAAGCTCATCGCCTCTACCGCCACGGTTGCGCAGCGCCCACGCGCCGCACGCTGGGCCAAATTGCCAGCCGCAAGGTCCATCTGGCTCATCAGCCAGCCGCCGAAAATATCGCCACTGGCATTGGCATCCGCCGGCATGGCGATGGTACGAATCATCGGCATGATGCCCGGCGGAAGCTCGGGAAGCATTACAGGCTCTTTTCGATCCAGGCTTTCAGAACCGATTTAGGTGCCGCACCCACCTGCTGGGCGGCAACCTTGCCGTCCTTGAAGATCAACAGCGTGGGGATGCCGCGAACGCCATATTGCGTGGGGGACATCGGGTTTTCGTCGATATTCACCTTCACCACATCCAGCTTGCCTTCATATTCTTCCGCAAGCGCCTCCAGCGAAGGGGCAATGGTCCGGCATGGGCCACACCATTCGGCCCAGAAATCCACCAGAACGGGTTTGTCGGCATTCAGCACATCCGTGGCGAAGGTGTCGTCAGTTACTGCTTTTGTCATAATACACCCAGTAAAACAATACACCCAGTAAAACAGAATTTTTTATAACATGGCGGTGAATGGCGGGGGGATCAAGCCAGCCCCATCGCGTCCAGCATCGCCTCCGGCACCGCCATGGCTTGCGCCCGTGCGGTCCAAATCAACATGCAGCGCACCGGTTTGCCGGGGTGTATCTGCCGCAGCACCGCCCGGTAGGCGGCAAGCTGAAGGCGATATTTTTCTGGAATGCCGGTTGTTTCCAACGGCGGATTTCTGTCGGTCTTGTAGTCCACGACAATGATTTCTTCTGCGCCGATAAAAACACGATCCGCGATGCCGCCAATTTCCCGGCCCGAGACCACACCCGCAAGCGGTATCTCAGCGCCTGAACCAGGGCCAAACAATGCTTCAAGGGCAGGCTCATGCAGAATTTTCAGCACCGAGGCGCAAATTTCCGCTGCCTCATGCGCCAGCTCCGGCTGGGTGTGCAGGTAAGCCAAAGCCGCCTTTTGCCGCGCCGAGTCGGGCAAATCAGGCAAATATTGTAACAATGCATGAACGGCAACGCCGCGCGCCATGGCAGCGGCGCGTTTGGCGGCCGGGGCTTGCGGCCCGGCCAGCGGGCTTATGGCCAGGGCAGTGCGGGAAGTCTCCTCCGTAATCCGGCTCGGCACAATGCGCTCTGGCCCTGGCTGTTCTTTCGGCGCGGGAGCGGCCTGCCAGCCCGGTGCGTGTCCGGCCCAAACCGGCAACGCGGCTGTGCGGGCCTCGCGGGCCTGGGAAACACCGTCCGGCGCGGCGGTTTGGGGGCAGTCATAAACCATGTCGCCATTTTGCTCTGCCCGCGCAGGCAGGCGGGCGAAACCGGCTTTCACCGCCTCGTACCAGCAAGCGCCGGGAATGGCTTTGCGCCCCGCCGCACCGCAGATGAGAATTTCATCCTCAGCACGGGTGAGCGCCACATAGAGCAACCGGTTATATTCCTCTAATTGCGCGTCACGCTGAGCATTTTGCACTGCCGTGAGCATGTTGGGGCGCAGCGCCGTGCGGGGGCAAAAAATAGGAATTTTGAAGTCCGCCTGCGGCACATCCATCCAGTATAACGCCGCCTCCGCCTGCGGCAGGCTCACCGTATCCGGCAAAATCACGATCGGTGCCTGCAAGCCTTTGGCGCCGTGCACGGTCATAATCCGCACCTCATCACCGCCCGCCTCGGTTTCACGCTTAATGGCGGTGGCGGCATGACGCAGGCCGTGCACAAAGTTTTGTAAACTTCCTGGCTCAGCCACAGAAAATTGTAACGCCTCGGCCAGAAATTCGTCCAGCGGCTCCGCGGCTTCCGGGCCAAAACGCGCCAGCAAACGGGCGCGGCCGCCCAGCGCGCCCAGCGCGTCTGCAAGCAATGTAAAGGGCGTATCAAAATCCGCCCTGGCGCGCAGGGTTTCGTAGAATGCCTTCGGTGCCTGCCATTCCAGGCGCTCATCCGCACGGGCATACAGTGCGCCCACCAGCGAACCATGGCGGTTCATGGCCAGCTCCATCAGGCTTTCATCGGACAAGCCACCAAGCGGCGAGACCAGAAATTGCGCGAAGGCGAGATCATCCTCCGGCAACAGCAGCGCGTCGCATAATGCCAGCATGTCTGAGACCACGGGTTGTACGGCCAGCACCATGCGGTCCAGCCCCGCAACATCTATGCCGCGGGATTTCAGCTCAGAGGTGATGGCACCTACAATCGCCCCGCGCGAGCGCACAAGAATAAGAAAATCCCCCGGCCGGGCATTGCGATTTTTTGTGGGCAAGGGCTGGGTGAGGCGCTGCTGAATATAATCGCCCAGCTTGCGGGCGAGGCTGGCGATCGCGGATTCCGCGGTCTGGTAATCATCCGGCAAATCCCATTCCGGTATCTCCTCGGCCTCCATGGCTTGCGCCAACGGCCAGAGCGTGGCCCGGCCCGCCTGCCCCGCACGGCTAACACCGTGGCGCAGCGTGGCGGCGGCTTCCACCACGCCGTTGCGGGCAAGGCCTTCGGCAAACACGGCATCGGTAAGTTCCAGCACCGGCGCGGTGGAACGGAAAGAAACTGAAAGCGCGCCATCCAGCCAGGCACGCCCGGCGAAGATTGCGGAGGTTTTGAATTTCTCCCTGTAAAAATCGAAACTCTTTAAATCGGCGCCCTGGAAGGAGAAGATGGATTGCTTTGGATCCCCCACCGCGAAAATGCTCCGCGCCTCTTCCCGCGCGCCCTGCCCCGCGAAAAATTCCGCTGCAATGGAAGTGGCAATTTTCCATTGTTCTGGGGCCGTGTCCTGCACCTCATCAAGCAGCAGATGCTCGATGCCGCCATCCAGTTTATAAAGCACCCAGGCTGCACCAGGGTCGATCAGCAGTTGTGAGGTCTGATCGATGAGGTCTCCATAAGAAAGTTCTGAAGCAAGGGCCTTGGCATTCCGCTCAGCCTCGGCGACGGGATTAAAAATTTGCAGCAGCGCCTGGTTGATATTGACGAGTTGGATTAGCTTCAACCGGTCCTGGAGAGCAAGGATACGTTCAGCCTCTTTTTCAATCGCATCTTTGATTGATAACTTCTCGGCTTCCAGTGCCTTGCCGAAATGCTTACTTAAGGTAAGGACCATTCCCTTCTGGGTAAATAAGGTTTCAAGCCATGGCGCTCTGTTGGCGGTACGCTGTTCAATCGGCAGTGCCAACCAGTCCAATCCCGTATAGGCCCACTTCTGCCCTGTTGGCGTTCCGCGCTCCGCCACCAACCGTAAATAATCCCGCAACGCCTCCTCACGCGGCGGGCTGACCATGGCGCGCAGCAACGCCGCCTCGTTCTCTTCCTCCGTCCCCAGCGCGGCGCGCAGCATCGCCGCCAGG
>JAGWIE010000065.1 GCA_028866445.1 Rhodospirillales bacterium
CCGGATGGCGTGTTTAATTTCGAAGGCGGGTGCTACGCCAAAGTCATAGACCTCAGCCAAAAAAACGAGCCAGAGATCTGGGCCGCCTCGCATCGTTTCGGTACCGTGCTGGAAAACGTGGTGGCGGACCCGCGCGGCAATCTGGACCTCACGGACAGCACCTTCACCGAAAACACCCGCTCCTGCTATCCGGTTGAATTCATCCCGAATGTGGAACTTTCCGGGCGCGGCGGCATTCCCAAAAACGTCGTCATGCTCACGGCGGATGCGTTTGGCGTCCTGCCCCCCATCTCCCGCCTCACCCCGGCGCAGGCAATGTACCATTTCCTCTCCGGCTACACCGCCCGCGTGGCGGGCACGGAAAAAGGCATGGGCAGTACACCGCAGGCTACTTTCTCCACCTGCTTTGGCGCGCCATTTTTGCCGCGCCATCCGCAGGTTTACGGCAAGCTGCTGCAAAACCTCATCAAACAGCACGGCGCCAATTGCTGGCTGGTGAACACGGGCTGGACCGGCGGGGCCTACGGTGTCGGCAAGCGCATGTCCATCAAACACACCCGTGCTTTGCTCAACGCCGCCCTCTCCGGCGAGCTGGATAATGTGGAATACCGCACAGACCCCTTCTTCAACCTCGCCATCCCCACCCATGTAAACGGCGTGCCGGATGAAGTGCTGGACCCCCGCCAAGCTTGGGCCGACAAATCCGCCTATGACGAAGCGGCGAAGGGGCTGGTCAAACGTTTTGTAGAAAATTTCGAGAGTTTTGCCGAACATGTCGACGACGACGTCAAAGCCGCGGCGATCAAAGCCGCCGCATAAACCTCACGCTACGCGCCGTTTAAACAGGCCAGACCGTTGGCTTTGGCCTGAAATAGTTTAGCTATGACGCTGCATGAATTCCGCGAAAAGTGGAACTGTAAATGCAAGATAACCATGATCCGTGCTATAGATCATCCCTTTGGAAATAATCTTGGCCCGCGTTGGCCCCAGCGATGATTGGGAACGCCCCAAGGCCTTGGCAATATCGGCCATGGCATAGGGGCCTTCGCCAAGTTCCGCCATCGTTTTCACGAACTGGACTTCTGCCTTGGTCAGCCGATCGATACGAACCCTGAAGAAACCTCCATCAAGCGATGCCAATGTCTCGGCGTAGGAACGGTTCACATCATCCAAAGTGATTTCCTGTCCGTCGGCATTGTTCCAGAAAATCGAGGCCCATTCCTGAAGAAAGAACGGATAGCCTTTCGTGCGATTAACGATACAATCAAGCGCCTCAAGCGTAATTGTCGCCCCTTCGTCGATGATCGGCTTTTCAACGGCCTGGGAGGCAGAGGCTGGATCGAGGGCGCCCACTCCAGGGTAAAGAAAAAGCCTTTCAGCGTAAGATTTCGCTTCGCCTGCGAGCCGGGCTACTTGTGGAAGGCCTGCCCCGACAAGAAGGATTGGCAGGTTTTTCTGAGACATTTCATGAATGGCTACAATCAACGCGGAAAGATCTGTCTCTGAAAGATACTGAACCTCATCTATTAAAAGAATCCAGCCCTTACCTGCTGCTTTTGCAGCCAGACCAATGACCTCGAAAAGATCGGGCAGATCGTGCTGAATATCCCCGCTATCGGCGAGACCAGCCTCCGCTTCGACCCCAACCTCGACACCCGCAATTTCGATTTTGAAGATCGATGCGAACCCCCGCAAGCCTTTCAACCCTCGCGAGGCAATTTGTCGTGCGGCCTCGACGGTGGACAGTGAGCGCATGACCTTCCGCATCTCGGGATAAAGCAGGCGGGCGAGGCTCTCTTTTTCCGGAGCTTCGACCTTGGAAATCAGCAGCCCCTCCTCATTTGCTATCTTTCCAATTTCATTGAGCAGCACTGTTTTGCCCGTGCCTCTCAATCCAAGGAGCATCATGGATCGTGCATTCCGTCCCAGAATGGCACGCCCACAAGCAATCCTTGCCGTGTCGAGAACACTATTACGCCCCGCTAGTTCCGGCGGTCGGCTTCCAGCACCTGGCGCAAAAGGGTTACGATATGGGTCCACCGCTTGATCCTCAACAACCTTCTATACCAAAAAATACCGTAATATAGCTAATTTTACTATATTTCAGCATAGAACACCGGGGTCAACCTCAACCTCACCCCCCGCGCCGTGCCCCAATCAAAAACTCCACATTCCCCTCCGGCCCCTTAATCGGGCTCGGCGTAATCCCCAGCACCTCCCACCCCGGCAGCCCGGTAAACCAGCTTTCTATCCGGGCACAAACCGCGTCATGCACCGCCACATCCCGCACCACGCCGCCCTTGCCCACCTGCCCCGGCCCCGCCTCGAATTGCGGTTTTATCAGCGCCACCGCGAACGCCCCTGGTGCGCACAAGGCCAGCCCGGCGGGCAGTACCGTCTGCAACCCGATAAAACTCGCATCGCACACCAGCGCGCCGATGGGCTCCGGAATGATCTCCGGCGTGAGGTGCCGCGCATTGGTCTTCTCCAGCACCACCACGCGCTCATCAGAGCGCAGCTTCCACGCCAGCTGCCCATGCCCCACATCCACGGCGTAAACTTTCGTCGCCCCGTTCGTCAGCAGCACATCGGTAAACCCGCCGGTGGAAGCCCCCACATCCAGGCAGACCCGCCCCGCCGGGTCCAGCCCAAAATGCGCCAGCCCATGCGCCAGCTTCATCCCGCCGCGCGAAACCCAAGGGTGCTCCTGGCCTTTCAGCATAATCTCCACATCCTCGGGCAGCGTATCGCCCGCCTTCGCCACGCGCTTGGTGTTGGCATAAACCAGCCCGGCCATAATCAGCGCCTGCGCCTTGGCCCGGCTTTCCACCAAGCCGCGCTCCACCAGCATCACATCTGCCCGCTGCTTGGCCATTACGCTTTTTCCCCCGGCATCGCCTTAAACCGGTAGGGGCTCGCACTGGTTAAATCCGGGCTCAACGCCAGCCTGTGCGCGATGGGCGGAAAAGCCCGGCTGCGGCAATCCTGCCGCTCACACAACCGGCAGGAAAGCCCAATGCCCACCGCCGCCGCCGCCAGCTCCAACCCGTCGCCGTAAACCACCTCCCGCGCATGGGAGATGTCACACCCCATGGCCACGACCCGCACCGGCGGCGGCTCACCCCAGCGCGCCGGGCGGCCGGTTAAGGTGCGGGCAAAACACAAAAAGGTTTCGGTGGGCGAAAGTTGCGCCACCTGCACTCGTATCGCCCCTGGCGTTGCAAAAGCTGAATGCGCCACCCAGCGCGGGCAGGTGCCGCCATAGCGCATGAACGGAAACCCGGCGGCTGAAAACCGCTTGCTCACATTCCCCGCCGGGTCCACTCGCAAAAAGAAAAACGGCACACCCCGCGCCCCGGCCCGCTGCATGGAAGAAAGCCGGTGGCAGGCCTGCTCGTAAGAAACCCCAAACCGGGCTGAAAGCGCCTCCACATCGTAGCGCAGCTCCCGGGCCGCACTCAGCATCGCCGCATAGGGCATCATCACCGCCCCGGCTATGTAATTCAGCAACCCAATCCGCAGCAGCTCAGCCGCATCTTTCGTCGTCGGCTCAGCGCGTTTCACAATTGCCTCCACCGGGGCGCGCGCCTCCAGCAAGGCAAGCTGAAACGCCATCTGAAACCCCCGGCTCTCACGTGGCAAATCCTCAGAAAGCGTCAGCATCCGGCTTGCCGCGTCAAACACCCGCAGCGCCCCGCCCAAGGGCTGCACGCTCACCACCAGCCCATGGTTGCGCCGCAACCGCTCCGCCAGCGCGTGGGTGGAACCAACCGCCGCCACATCCAGCGCCTTGCCGATCGTCTCAGCCGCATCCTCCAACGCCGGAAAATGATTTTCATGGGCATGGAAAAAATCCCGTACCTCTTCGGTGGGCAGCAGAATTTTACGACCAGAGGGCAAGGTTATCCCGCCCCCCTCCTCGCGCGCCCCCGCCAGCGCCCGGTGCAGCGCCAACACCGCCCGCGCCGCGTTGGGTGCCGCCGCCAGCGCCTGCAACTCCGCCTCCGGCACCGGCTCCATGGCCAATTGCGGGTCTGTAAATACCTCCCGCAACGCCACCTCAAACTCTCGCTCCTGCGTGCCAGACAAAGCCGCCAGGTCCACCTTCAAAACATCCGTCAGCTTGAACAACAGTGAGGCCGTCACGTTCCGCTGATCGTGCTCCACAAGGTTTAAGTAAGACGTTGAAATTCCTAATTTCTGTGCAAAACCCTGCTGGGTGAAGCCTTGCTCCATCCGCAGCCGACGAACCGTCTTGCCGATCATGATTTTTGACATGTTTTACAAATTGCAAAATTTTACCGTAAAGTCACGCACTGGTTTCATCGTATCCAGCGAAATCTTTGTCGCCTTCGCGGTGCAATGTAAATAAGTTCACTCTTAACTTCACCGCGCGGTAATTTCCCACCCTTCCCCCCAAGCCGCGTTGGTGAAGGCCCATTTCCAACAAGGAGCGTTGCCATGCGTACCCAGCCAACCCCCAGCGTCTCCCCCGGCGGCCGTGGTGGTAACGGCGTTGCGGCCGCGCGTGGCACCAGCCTTCTTCAAAGCCATCCCGCCCAATCCCGCCGCGCGGAGCCCGCCCATGATCACGATGTTGATTTTGACCGCTATGATGACGGTTTGGTCCACGGCCATTTTTGGGCCATGTCCTCAACCATTCGCTAAAATGCAAGAAACGCCAGGTTTAGGGAGGCGTCGCAAGCCCCGGGCTTACGGCCTGGGGCTTTTTCGTTAATCTGCGTAGCCTGCGTTGCAAGATTTGGCCAGCAAATAAACCCCGCTTGGCAAATCTCCCGCTTGGGTGTGAAATTCGCTCATGTCAGCGCGGCCGTTCGCCCTCACCCCAGATCTGCTGCTACGCGCCTACCGGCTTGGGCTGTTCCCCATGGCGGAGTCCCGCGAAAGCCGCTCCCTGCATTGGCTGGACCCGGATTCCCGCGGCGTGCTGCCCCTGCACGGCTTTCACATCCCCCGCAGCCTGATGAAAACCCTGCACGGCCCCCGCTTTACCGTTACAGCGGACGAGGATTTTCCCGGCACCATCGCCGCCTGCGCCGCCGCGCGCAGCAACCGGCCTGAAACCTGGATCAACCACGAAATCGAAACCCTGTTCATCGAGCTGTATCGGCTTGGCTTCGCCCATAGCGTGGAAACCTGGGAGAATGGCCGGCTGGTCGGCGGGCTTTATGGCGCGGCCCTGGGTGGAGTGTTTTTTGGCGAAAGCATGTTCTCCACCACAACAGATTCTTCGAAAATAGCCTTGGTGCATCTCGTCGCCCGGCTGCGCCTCGGCGGTTATACATTGCTGGACACACAATTCATCACCAGCCACCTCGCCCGCTTTGGCGCCATCGAGGTCCCACGCGGCACTTACCACACCATGCTGGCGGAGGCCGTGGAGGTTCAGGCGCGCTTTCCCCTCTGCCCCGATCCTGCCGCATTGCTGCGCGAGTTTGAGGCCATGCGAAAAGAGGTGCCATGAAGATTTTAGCCCTTGCCGCCATAGCGGCCCTCACCCCGGTTTTGGCCAAAGCCGCGCCCAGCTTTCTGCCCACGCGGGATGTAACGGTAAATTACACCCTCGCCTCACCCGCCCAGGCCGCCGGGGCTTATCAGCTCAGCTACAATGCCACCCAGCAGCTCGCCCGGGTGGATGGTCCCAACGGCTATTACGTCCTCGCCAATTTGCCCGGCGCCCAGGCAGAAATTGTAGTGCCCGCCATGCACGCCATCGTCCAGGCACCGGATTTCTCAGCCCTCACGGCGGAAATCTACCAGGCTGACAACGCCAAATTCACGCCCATCGGCAGTGGCCATTATGCCGGGCTTGAGTGCCGGAAATATCTGGTGACAGACCAGCATGGCACCGCCCGCGCCTGCATCACGCAAGATGGCGTGGTGCTGCATTTCACCGGCCAGAATGCTCAGGGCAATACGGATGTCACCGCCACCTCCGTGGCGTATGGCCCGCAACCACCCGAAAATTTTGCACCGCCAGCTGGCTTCACCCCGCTCAACCTGCCCCCCGGCGCGCTGCAAATGCTGTTGCAGCCGCAGGGGTAGACAATGTTTGGGGCGGGTGACTTACGACCCATGGCGGACCTAACTAATTATCGTTAAATCGCGAGAATGCACCACAACGAAACGTTTAAAGCGGTCTGTAACGGCTTAATTGGTCAACCGATTAGCCACATCTGGCGGGGACATGGTTCAGCGATATTTATAGAATTTGGTCGCCTAACTCCCAAGAGACGAAGCGATGGAATGCCTGCCAATCCGGACGGTGACGTGTCACTTGGCGTGGAGTGGAGTTGGCGAATCGAAGATGCCCAAGAAATCATTTGTGGCAGCTGGAGTGCGGAAGAGCTTTGGGAGCCAGCGTTAAATCGTCTGAACCAAGCAAAGGTTGTAAAGTGTGAACTTTTTGGATTTTTGCCTGAGGTCGCCGTCACTACCGATACCGGTTTGCGGTTCCTCACCTTTTCGACGACCGACGGACAACCGTGTTGGCATTTGGTGGATAGACGTAGTAGCCCTTCTCGTTGGTTCTTTATTCGGAATGGCCAACTTCACCTTGGCGATGGAACTGAGCCTGCGCTATAATGTCCTCTTTCCCCCCAACCCGGGCTAATTCACATACGCAGTTTACCGCATACAACACAGCAACCCGCCTCATTCAACTCCGCTCGGCGATCGTTTGAAGTGCCAGCATAAGGGCCGCCAGCCCACGGTATTTAAACGTTTCGCGCCGCAGGAGATGCGTATGTCAGCAACATCACAAAATTCGGGCTTCAGCCCCCCGAAACGGAAATTCAACAAACTCGTCGCCAACCCAGTTTTTGAGGATTACTCCCTCCGCTACGCGCCCAAGAGCTTCCGCACCTGGTCGCAATATGCTGTGTTCTCGGCTGCCTTGGGTGGCATCGCCTATCTGGCGGACCAGGCCATTGGTGGCTCGCTCGCCGTGCAATTCGGCTTCACTAATGCCTTCTGGGGCATTCTTGCAGCCGCTACCATCATCTTTCTCACCGGCATTCCCATCGCCTATTACTGTGCGAAGTATAATGTAGATGTCGATTTGCTCACCCGCGGGGCTGGCTTCGGCTATCTCGGCTCCACCATCACCTCGGTCATCTACGCCTCGTTTACCTTCATTTTCTTTGCACTTGAAGGCTCGATC
>JAGWIE010000066.1 GCA_028866445.1 Rhodospirillales bacterium
AGGTTATCATTTATCTTCGGGGTGGCCTGGCTGAGTTTATGGGGCGGAAATTCCACCGCGCCATCCAGCCCATAAGGTGTTGGGTCGTAATCATCGCCCATGCTCTGCGCCATCACCAGCAGCGGGCGTTCATTATGGTTTTGCGCGAACAGCTTGCGCCAGCGTTGCAGCCGCGCCACCGCATCCGGAATTAGTCCGGCGCGGTAGATCATCAGTAGAGGCCTACCTTCCACGCGGATATAGCGTGAATCCTTAAACATCCTGGCGAAGCTTGCCACCAGCGCCTCGTCATCTTCTGTCAAATATTCCTGGGCGATAAGCACTTCGCGCTCCAGGCCATCCCAGCGTCGGGTCCAGTTCTCGTTGGCCCACATTACGCAGAAAGAAAAATCGAGAGATTGATCCGCCAGGAACTGCTCAAGCGGTTTTTCCAGCAGAAGGTGGCGGTTGAACCAGTAATAATAGAATACGAAACCCGAAAGCCCCGCGGCTTTGGCCATTTCCACTTGGCGCATCAGCGTTGATGGGTCGTCCAGTGAATAATGCCCAAGGTCGCGCGGCACACGCGGCTGCACATGGCCCACAAAGCGCGGCATGGCGCGGGCAAGGTTCGTCCAGTCGGTAAAGCCTTTGCCCCACCATGCATCGTTCTCCGCCACGCGGTGGAATTGCGGCAGGTAATAGGCCAGCAGCATCGCCTTGCGGGTGGCGTGCGCTGGGGCGGGGCTGAATTCCTCAAAAAAAGGCGCGGGGCGGGTGGAACGGCGGATGGCAGCAGGGATCAACCCTTCCTGCTCAGGCCGTTTAGGCAAAAACAGGCCGCTTTCTGTATTCGCGAGATAGTGCAGCAGCGGGTTTTGCCCGTGCAGATATTTCCCGTAGCGGCCAAGATAAAACTTGATGTCGAACTCAGGCGATGGATCGCGTTCCTCGATCACGCCAAAGGTCAGGAAATGCTCGAACGGGTCGGCACCGCCTTCGGCTACGTCCTGGTGGTGGTCCAGATACCAGGCGGCATCAAACACCGGCACTGGATTCACCTGGCCCGAAAGGCGCCGCTTGAGGAAATGCGCGAGGCAGGAAGTGCCGGGCGGCAAGCCGTAGGTTTCCCGGTACCAGGCGGTGGAGAAGTAAGGGCAGGGGTCACGCCCCTCGGCCTCTCCCGCAGTGATGAAATGCAACAGCGGGTTGCCGCCATCTGCCGCAACATCAGGGTATCGGTTCAAATACCATTGCGAATGAAAATAAGGGTTGGGGTGCGCGCCCTCCCGCCAGCCGGCACGGCAGAAATGGGCAATTCCATCCTCGCCTGCTGCCAACGCTTGCGAATGCTGGCTGAGATACCAGTCCGACAAGAACAAGCCGCTATGCCGGATAATGTCGATTTCAACCTGATTTTGCTTGTCCACGCGCGTCACCTTACCTCAGGCGTATCATGCCCGGTGCGGAATGGAGTGTCGATGCCCTGCCCGAGCGGTAAAATCATCCGGCGTTGGTGGTTCAGCTTTGTTGATGCAGCTCAAGCCGTTCCAACATTGCCCCCAGCCGAACCGGCGGCAGCAAATAATGGCCCTGCATTAAACCACACCCAAGCCGCCGCAGGCATGTCGCATCATCCTTGGTTTCCACGCCTTCAGCGACAACCTGCAACCCGAGCGATTGCCCAAGGTTTAAAATGGATTGAACCAGAATCTGGTTATCATGGGATTTTGCGATATTTTTAACGAAGCTCTGATCAATTTTGATCTTGTTCACATAGCTTTGGCGCAGCGTGGCAAGGGTGGCGTAACCAACCCCAAAATCATCGATGGAAATTTGCACACCGCGATGCGCCAGCCGGATCAACTTATCCTGCACCGAGCGGATATCCAGCGCCGTTTCCTCGGTGATCTCAACTTCGAGCATCGAGGTGGGGCAATTGTGCCGTGCCAGCTCCGAGAGGAGAATTTCATCAATGGCGAGGTGTGATATCTCACGCGGGGAAATGTTTATTGCTACGCGCATTTGGGTAAGCCCCCGGGCACGTAATTCCTGAATCATCAGGCAGACACTCGATAAAATAAATTGCAACAATGGTTCGGCAAGCCCTGAGAGGGCGGCTGTGGCAATAATTTCTTGCGGTGGTATCGGCCCATGCTCAGGGTGGTCCCATCTTAAAAGTGCCTCCAGGCTTACGAGCTTTTGGCCGTCATAGCCGAATACAGGCTGGTACCAGATTTCAGGCTCCCCATCATCCAGCGCGCGCCGCAGGTTACGCTCAATATCGCGGCGCATCTTCAACCTGGCACGCAGCCGCTCATCGAAGCAGTGAAACTGCCCCCGGCCAGCGTTTTTCGCGGCCAGCAGCGCCTCGTTGGCGCGGCTTAGCTGCTCTGTCACGTTGCGCTCGTTACCGGTGTGCAGGCCGATGCAGGCGCTCAAGCGCCCGGCATCGAAAGAGGCGAGCGGCATCGCAACCGAGGTAAGAAGGCGGGTTGCGAGCTCGGCTGGTGACGTATCTGTCGTCTGGGCGTCATGAAAAATCGCGAATTCATCGGCACCGAGCCGTGCGATGGTATAACCGTCATGCAGTGTTTCCGAAATCCGCCGCGCAATCTCGATCACAACCCGGTCCCCGGAGTGATGGCCAAACGTGTCATTAATGGAGCTGAATCCGTCAATATCGAGCAGCATCAGGCAGAACGGCGTAGATCCTGTGCTGATCCGCCCGGCGATTTCGCGAAGAAAGCCGGCGCGGTTGAGCAACCCTGTGAGGTCGTCATGTGTGGCGCGATGGCTCATCTCCTGGGCGGCCAGAACCGCCTGCGAACGAGCTTCCTCCAGCGAACCCGCGAGGCTGACGGCCCGGTTTTTTAAAAGGCTGTTCTCGCAAAAGTCACGTTCACTCTGCCAGGCAAACCGGATGAGCGCGGCACCATATAAAAGCACGGTCAGCGCCAGGGCGTCTCGGTTGAACCCGCCGACATAGAGAAGGCAGCCGAACAGGGAAAGCAGCGGAGGAAGAATGAAGCTGCTTGGCATGAGCGCGTAGGGTGTGCCGTGAGTAATGGCACCCGCCGTGATGCCGCAAATAATGGTGAGGTAAAACAACGTTTCATGAGTGGTGTAGGCACCGCACAAAACTGGCACCAGCGACCAGACCAGGCCGGAGAGCAAAGCGGTGAGGCAAAGCCGGTTAAGTGCCCGTTGTGTTTGGGATAAACTAAGCTGCGGCGCTTCTGCTGTCTTTTCGGAGATGGCGGGCCAGACCTGGAAAATGCGCAGGGCGTTGGCCAGGCAGACAGCCGCGAACCAGGCCAGGCCTTGGCGGCCATGGTGAGAATGGATCGACACCAAAAACGCGATGGCGGCGACGGCGAGATTAACCGGCACAGCCGCTAGAATATTCCGGCGCTGGGCTGAGAGTTGGTCTGTGCGGATAAGCAAGGTCAGCGGATTGTTTCCATTCTCTTTCCCAGCGTTATCTTTAATAGACATATTTTTGTAGAGACCCTTGAAAACAATGGGCTTTGTATAAACCAAACTAGCTCCATAAGCGTTATATCTGTCAATCATTAATTTAGTCTCATGTAACAATAAGCAAAATTCCGTCGAAAGGCCGCAAAAAAAGGCGCCGGAGCGCCTTTTTCAGGATCGTAAAGTTAAATGGTGCGGCGCTTATGCGGCGTCGTCGTTGCGGCGCTCAGCCTTTTTGCGATCATGCGGGTTGAGATAACGCTTGCGGATACGCACCGCGGAGGGGGTTACCTCCACCAGCTCGTCATCCTCGATATACGCAATCGCCTGTTCCAGGCTCATGCGGCGGGGCGGCACCAGCAGCAGCGCCTCATCCTTACCTGCGGCGCGGATATTGGTGAGCTTCTTCTCGCGCACCGGGTTCACGTCCAGGTCGTTCTCGCGGCTATGCTCGCCCAGGATCATGCCCACGTAGACCTTCTCGCCCGGGTTTACGAATAGCACGCCGCGGTCTTGCAAAGAGAACAAAGAGTACTGCACCGCCTCGCCATCCTCGGAGGAGATGAGCGCGCCGTTGCGGCGGCCTTCGATCTTGCCTTTCCAGGGGCCGTAACCCGCGAACAAGCGGTTCATCACGCCGGTGCCGCGCGTATCGGTCAGGAACTCGCCGTGATAGCCGATGAGGCCGCGCGACGGGATGCGGAAGGTGAGGCGCTGCTTATCGCCGCCGGAGGGGCGGATGTCTGAAAGCTCACCCTTGCGGCGGGACATCTTGTCCACCACCGCACCGGCATAGGGCTCGTCCACGTCGATCAGCACCTCTTCATAGGGCTCCTCGCGCTCGCCGGTTTCCTCGTTGGTGCGGGTAAGCACGCGGGGGCGGCCGATGGTCAGCTCAAACCCCTCGCGGCGCATGGTCTCGATGAGCACGCCAAGCTGAAGTTCCCCACGGCCGGAAACCTCGAATGCATCGGTTTCCGGGGCCACGGCAACCTCAATCGCCACGTTGCCTTCGGTTTCCTGGAACAAACGGTCACGGATCTGGCGGGAAGTGACCTTCTTGCCCTCGCGGCCCCCAAGCGGGCCGTCATTGATGCGGAAGGTCATGGAGAGGGTCGGCGGATCGATCGGGGTGGCGGGCAGCGGGGTGGAAACCTCCGGTGCGCAGATGGTGTACGGAATCGTCGTGTCGGAAAGCCCGGCCACGGCCACAATGTCACCGGCGCTCACCTCGTCCACCGGCACGCGCTCCAGCCCGCGGAAGGAGAGCAACTTGGTCAGGCGGCCGGTTTCCACCACCTTGCCGTTCAAATCCAGCACCTTCACAGGCATGTTCAATGTGGCGCGGCCCTGTTCCACGCGGCCGGTGAGTACGCGGCCCAGGAAGGTGTCGGATTCGAGAATGGTGGCGACCATGGCGAAAGGCGCGTCCACATCCAGCGCCGGGGCAGGCACATGGCTCAGAATCAGGTCGAATAGCGGGGTGAGGCTTTCACGCGGGTCGTTCAAATCCTTCACCGCCCAGCCCTGGCGGCCGGAGGCGAACAGCATCGGGAAGTCCAGCTGCTCCTCATTCGCGTCCAGCGAGGCGAACAAGTCGAACATCTCGTTATGCACATCGTCCGGGCGAGCGTCGCCACGGTCGATCTTGTTCACTACCACAATCGGCTTCAAGCCGCGGGCGAGCGCCTTGCCGAGCACGAACTTGGTTTGCGGCAGCACGCCCTCGGCGGCATCCACCAGGATCACGGCGCCATCCACCATGCTCAGAATCCGCTCCACCTCGCCGCCGAAATCGGCGTGGCCGGGGGTGTCGACGATGTTGATGCGCGTGTCCTTCCAGACCACCGAGGCAACCTTGGCCAGAATGGTGATGCCGCGCTCTTTTTCCAGGTCGTTGCGGTCGAGTGCCCGCTCAGCCACGGCCTGGTGGGCGGCAAAGGCACCGGATTGCTTTAGAAGCTGGTCGGTAAGGGTGGTTTTGCCATGGTCAACATGGGCAATAATGGCAATATTGCGGATTTTCGGCGCGGACATCGCAGGCTACCTATTAAAATGAGCAAACCGGCCGGGCCGGGGCGCGTGGTGTCGCCTCGGTCTGGCCGGGATGCTCGGGCTGATTTGTGCCCCGCATAGCGATATTGCGCCGCAAAAGCGAGGGGAAAAACATTGATTTTATAACATGGGCGCCTTGCGGTGCCAAAAGCACGGGTGCGACATGGGCGCCTGCAAGCGCCCATGTGGCTAATTAGGGCGCTGCACTGCCATTCGGGGACGGCGTTAACCCAGTGGCGCTGTTGTGAGACATGCCTGAGGTATTCTGCATACTACCAGACGACGGTGCGGGCGCATCATGAGTGACGACCCCACCTGATGTCATACCGGGCCTGGACATGGTGTTCACAGAAGGCGCCATATTGCCGGTGTCGTTATCGCCGCCGCCATTCTGATTGGCGCCGTCACCCTGGTAAACACCGGTATTGCTGGACATGCCGTTATTTGAAGACATGCCGCTATCGTTAGTCATGCCGGAATCGGATGACATGTTGTTAGGGGAGTCGAGTTGTTGCAAGGCGTTGCTGGTATCCTGAGACGCGGTGGAATAATCCCCCGAACTTAGGGCATTACGAGCATCCTCAATCGCCTTCACTGCCGGGGATTGGTCCATCGACATGGAAGAACCAGCATCAACGCTCCGGGTGAGCAGGCGGGTTTCCGCATGGCCAAGAGCTGATTCGGCACGCGTTTTTTCATGATGTTCAATGGCGTGCTGGGCCATATGCAAGTATGTGCGCGCCCCGGAATTCGTCGACATTTCATTTTGGCTTGTCGAATCCGTCATGCCGCCGGAGGAACCGGATGCACTGTTAGGAGCCATGCCCGAGCTGGACATGCCGCCGGATGATTGATCGTCTGGTGCCATATTATTGGGCGCCGTGTTACCAGGGGATTGGCCGGGCTGCGTCTCAACTGGCGCATTTACCGCGCCGGTGGGAGCTGGGCTGGAAGCCCCGCTGGACATTGAATTGGTTTGGGCAAGAGCGACGCCGCTTGTCATCAACAAGGCGGCAGACGCCATCCAGATTTTGCGCATAAGAAACTCCTTTGAAATTTACGCGGTTTGAGCCGGTAATTCTTTATCCAAGCTGGGGGGAGTGGCCGGTATGCCAAGGTGCGGGGCCTGAAGGTGATATTAAAGCCTCGTCATACCCGCCGGATTTGTTTACAAAACATCCGGCTTCTCTGGGAAAAACATGAGATTACGCATTGCTCTAGGTATGCTCGTTCTGGGTACCACGTCGGCCCTGGCCGATATTCCAGATGGAGCTGCCTGTGCTGCGGCGGGCCATGGAGTGGAGGTGGCGGATGCGCTGCCCGCCAATCTGCTGCTTTCTATAGGCATGGTGGAGAGTGGCCGGGCCAATCCACTAACCGGCACCGCCGCCCCCTGGCCGTGGACAGTGAACGCCGATGGTAACGGCCAATATTTTGCCAGCAAGGAGGACGCGGAGGCTTTTGTAAGACTGGCCCAGGCTTCCGGTGCCAGAGACATTGATGTGGGCTGTTTTCAGGTAAGCCTGGAATACCACCCTGATGCTTTTGCCTCGCTGGATGATGCTTTTAATCCTGCCACCAATGCCGCCTATGCGGGCACATATTTAACCCAACTTAAGGCGCAGACGGGCTCCTGGAACAACGCCATCGCCGATTA
>JAGWIE010000067.1 GCA_028866445.1 Rhodospirillales bacterium
GATGACCCAGGGGGTCAACCACACAGCCAACGCCAGCGCTGCCGCCAGGATGAGCACCAGCACCACCAGCCGCCCGGCGATGGCGTGAAGAACCGTCAAGGAGGCGCCAATCGCCATGCCGAACCAGATATGCGCCAACGCAAACAACGTGGCGGCACAAATATCGACCGCATAGAATCTGACGGCGGACATGCCGGACATGCCCGCCACCATGGGGATGGCGGCCCGCACGCCTGGTAAAAAGCGGGAAATCAGCACCGCCTTACTGCCATGGCGGGCGAAAAATACCTCACCCGCCACCAATAGGCCCGGCCTCGCCCGCAATGGCCACATCCTCATGGCGCGTTGCTTATAATGCCGCCCGAACAAGTAGGAGGGACCATCTCCCGCAAGGGCACCGAAGGCCGTGAAGCCGATCAACGGCCACATCACCAGCGCGCCGCCTGGCACCAGCGCGCCGAGCCCAACGATGATCGCCGTGCCGGGCACCAAGGCGCCAACGACCGGAAACGCTTCCGCTGCCGCCAGTAGAAAGGCCAGACCATAAGCCAGCAGGCGATGCCCGCTGGCGAAAGTGACAGTAGCAGAGATGAGGCTGTGGATAAGGTCCATGGGCGTTTCAGGTTCCAAAGCGCCGCTCGCGGCGCTGGTAGGCGCGGATGGCGCGCAAATAATCGATCCGGCGCATCACCGGCCAGTTCACGTCGCAGAAATACAGCTCGCTATGCACGCTCTGCCACAGCATGAAGCCGGAAAGCCTCACCTCGCCGCTGGTGCGGATGATCAGATCCGGGTCGGGCACATCTGCCAGATAAAGATGCCGCCGGATTGTCTCGGGCGAGACCAGGGCAGCGGCCTGCGCCGTGGAGAGGCCCTGGGCTGCGTAATCTTCCAGCAGGGCGCGCACGGCATCGGCGATTTCCTCGCGTCCGCCATAGCCAATCGCCAATGTCACGGTGATTTGGTCGTTGCCGCGTGTCGCGGCTTCAGCCGCGTCCACGGCCTCCAGCAAAGCAAGGGGCAGCAGGTCGCGGCGCCCCATGGCGGTAATATGCACGCCTTTATGGTGGATATGCGGGTCTGCGGCGAGCGCACGCATCTTGGCCTCGACCGCGCCAAAAATGCCATCCACCTCGGCTTCCGGGCGGCGCAGATTATCAGGTGAAAATACCCAAAGCGTGACCCGGCGCACGCCAAGGTCAGCGCTCCAGGCCAGGAGATCATCCAACTTTGCCGCGCCGAGGCGGTAAATCGCATCCGGGTTCTGTACGCCGGCCTCGCGCGCATGGCGCCGGTTGCCGTCGAGAATGATGCCAACATGGCCGGGCATGGGCAAAGCCCGCACCTGCCTTTCGAGCTGGCGTTCGTAAAGACCGTAGGCCAGCCGCCACACGGGTGCCGCCGCCCATCGCAAACCCCAGCGCATGCATGTCAAACCGGCCGGCAATTCAGAACCCTCTCCTCAAAAATGGCTTTGCACAGCATCGCAAAGGGCGGATGGCCCTGCAACGCCAAGACGCTTACGTTTCAGGCGGTGGGTTGGCGAGTGGTTCAACCATGAACGGGCAAACCGAGTCCCAGTAGTACGGCCAAGGGGAATTTTGCCGTTTGCAGTTGAGTGTGCAGAGTGACGAGATCGGTCTCCGCCCTGGCATCCAGCCCTCCTGCGGCAAAGGTACGGCGGGCATCCTCAGCGATGGAAGCTGCCTGCACGCTCTGGCGTTGCAGCGTGGTTATGCTTTGCTCCAGCGCCTCAGCGCCGTTCCGGGCATCAGCCAGGCTGGCCGCATATTGCGCGCAGGGCGGTGCGCGCAGCCTCGCCGCTCAACGCCACGCCAAGCTGCTCCGCCTGCGCCGCTACCTGCCATTCCTGCCAAAGGATGCCAGCATTCACCTGCAACAAATGCGCCTTGGCGGCATTTACGTTGACTGAGCTGGTGATCAGCGGCGAGACATCCTCCACCAGGCTGCCCGCAATGAAAGACATCGAAGCAGGACCGCCCAGCAACGCCTCGAACCCAATGTAAAGCGAGGGATCGGGCGGCGTTCCGGCGGCCAGCAATTCCGCCTGGGCTATGCCGGTTTGCGCCCGCGCGGCCGCCATGTCCGGGTCTTGCTGTACGGCCAAGGCGGCCAATTGAGTCAACGTTAAAGGCTGCATGGCTGGCAGCTGAACCGCAATCAGCGTTGTGTCCGGCAAGGGGCGGGATGATAGGCGGCACAACCGGCAAGCCCGGACAAGGCCAGCCAGATCATGCGCCTCGTGGCTGGCCCTCCGGCTTCCGCTTGGCGCGTCCAGCGAGATAGAGTGCGGGCAGCAGATTGGTGCAGAGCAGGGCGCTCCAGAGAATGCCGCCGCCGATCACCACCGCTAGCCCCTGCTCTGGCGCGGCACCTGCGCCAAAACCCAACGCGGTGGGCAGCATGCCGAGAATTGCCACGGCAGTGGTAAGGAAGATGGGGCGGAAACGCACACTCAGCGCCTCGTCGATGGCATCTTCCGGGCTCATGCCCGCCGCCTCGTTACGCTGGGCGCGATCCAGCAGCACCACGCCGTGATTCAAACTCACCCCGGCCAATGCCAGAAAGCCGATCAGTCCGATGCCGTTCAGCCCCAGCCCACTCACCGCCAGGGCCAAGCCGCCACCGGTCATCGCCAGCGGGATTTGCGCGAGTAGCAGCAGCGGCACACGCCAACCGGAGAAGCGCAGAAACAACACCCAAGCCAAGGCCGCGATGGCGGCGATGGCGGCAAGCCCCAGCCCCAATGCGGCCCGCTCCAGCATCGGGTACAGCCCGCCGAAAACGATCCGCTCGCCCGGCGGCAGCTTCAGCCCAGCCAAAGCGCGCTTCGCCTGGGCGATGGCGATATTGGGCGCGGTGGTGGGTGTGGCGAGAATTTCCAGCGCCCGCGCGCCGTCGATGTGCATGAACTGGTTGGGGCTGGTGGTAAGCGAGACATCCGCCAGCGCACCCAAGGGCTCAGCACTTGCCGGCCCCACCGGTAAAGCGTCGAGCCCTTCCTGGGAGAGCAAACGCGGGTCCGGCAGGCGCAGATAAAGCGGCAGCGGCGCCGCGCCGTCAGGCAGTTCGGCCACCACCTGCCCGGCCATAAGGGCGGAGACCTCACCGCTCAACTCCGACTGCGTCATTCCCGCCGCCGCCAAGGCTGCGGGGCGCGGGGTGATGCGAATTTGCGTCTCTGGGTAACCCTGGTCGTTGAACAGGTCGCTCAATCCCGGCACGCGGCCGAGTCGCTGGGCGATCGCCTTGGCGGTGGCGGACATCTGGCCAAGATCATCGCCGTACAAATTCAGCGCGAAGGGCTGGGGCAGGCCGTTCAGGCTTTCACCCAAGCGTTCGATGGTCGGCGTGTCCACGCCAGTTTGCAGCGAAGGAAATTGCGTTTCCGCCTGCACCCGGGCGGCAATGGTATCCAGGTTGGAGCCGCCCGCATCTGGCTTAAGCCGGATGGTTATCTCCCCGGCATAAGCGGGCTCGGTATAGGCGGAATCCGCCGCTGAACCGATGCGCGCCAGCACATGCTCAACTGCTGGGTCTTTCGCCAGCCGGGCGGAAAGGCGGCGCATCAGCGCATCCGTATCAGCAAGTGACGTACCAGGTGCCAGAGTGAAGGATTCCAGCAGCACGCCCTCATTCGGCAAGGGGAGCACATTCACCGAAACCAGGCTCATCGCCCCAAAGCTCGCCAGCAGCAGCGCCACGCAGGCCAGCACGGCGCGCTTAGGGTAGGCCAAAGCCAGACGGAACAAGCGCCGGTTCCAGCCCATTAACCGCGTGAGCAACGCATTGGCTGCCCGTGGCGGGCGTACGGCATGGCGCGGCAGCAGCCCCAACCCAAGCGGAATCAGCGTGAGCGAAACGAGCAGCGAGGCGCCGAGCGAGAAGATCATGCCGAGCGCGAAGGGCACGCAGAACAGCCCCGCCAGCCCGCCGGTGAACAGCAGCGGCACAAAGACCAGGATGGTGGTGAGCGTGCCGATGATGTCCGGCGCCATGATCTCCCTTAAGCCCCGCCAGATACCGGGCCATGTTTCGTCGCCCGCTTCCCAG
Organism: Rhodospirillales bacterium; assembly: GCA_028866445.1. Lineage (GTDB taxonomy): Bacteria > Pseudomonadota > Alphaproteobacteria > Acetobacterales > Acetobacteraceae > Acidocella. Next base: position 4,075 of record JAGWIE010000067.1, read on the forward strand.
CGGTGGAATATGCTCTCCAGCACAATGATGGAATCATCCGCCACCAACCCGAGTGCAACGATGATGGCGCCAAAGGTGAGGAGATTGAGGCTCTGCCCGGTGGCGTAAAGCGCGACGATGCCCAGCAGCAGGGATACCGGGAGAGACAACGCCAGCAGCCATGCGCCGCTGCCCAGCCCCAGTACGGCGAGCAGCCCGGCGATGGCCAGCGCACCGCCAATGAGCAGGTTGCGCTGCAAATCATCGCTGGTGGCACGCACCAGATGGCCCTGGTCGTAGATCCGTACCACGGAAACGCCTTCCGGCAGCGGCACACCCTGTATGGCCTGCGTCAACGCCCGTGTAACGGGCAAGGTGGAGGCACCCTGCTGCTTGAAAACAACCAGCGCGATGGCCGGTTCGGCATCCAGCAACTCGCGCTGGTGCACAGGCTCCGTGCTGTGCACAATGCGCGTCAGCGCACCTAGCGGAGTAGGGCCGTGCGGTCCCATCACCGGCGTTTGCGCCAGCTTAGACGCGCTGGGGGCATTGCCGAATGTAATGAGGGAATCGACATGGCCAAGGCTCAGCGTGCCGCCCGGCACCAGCATCGCCTGCCCAGCCAGCGCCTGCTGCAAAGCCTGCACGGAAACCCCCGCCTGTTCCATGGCGGTAAGGTTAGGCTGCACCCAAAGCGCCTCGTCCCCCAGCCCGGCAGAGGTAACAAGCTGTACCCCCGGCACCGCACGCAAGGCGGGAACCAGTTGCATCGCCACCGCCCGTGCCGCCTCCGCCTGTGATGTGCCGGGGGCAACGCGCACGGCGTAATCCGCTACTTCGTTGATGGCATTGCCCATAATCTCGGTGAAAGGCTGCACCCCGGGCGGCAGGCTGGTCTGGGCGCGCTCTATGGCGCCGTTCACCGCCTGCAAATCGGCCTGGGCGTTGCTGGCGGCGGCAAACCGCAGATCGGTCTCCACCAGCCCGTCGCTAATGCTGGAGCGAACATTGGAAACACCTGGCAGGCCGAGCAGAACACCCTCCAGCGGGGTGGCAACCATTGCCTCCATATCCGTCGCGGTGGTGCCGGGCAGATGTACCGTAACGCTCACCTCGGGATAGTTGAAGGCGGGCAGCACCTCTTCGGGGATATTGAACAGGGCGAATAGCCCGTAGCTGAGCAGGGCGGCATAGATCATCAGCCACAAAGCCGGGCGGCCAAGCAGGCGAAGCAAAGCATCCGGCATGGCTTAATCCGGCGGCTGGTATTGAGCGGTGATACCGCGATGGTAGAGCAACGCGGCATCCTGGACGATGACCTGATCCCCCGCCTTGAGGCCAGAGAGAATAGGTGTTTGCGTGCCTTCGGTGGCGCTTGGCACCACCTGCACGGCGTGGTCGCCCTGTGCATCATGCAGCATCACCCACCAGCAGCCGTCATCCAGCACCAGCGCTTCGCTGGGCACCAGCAGCACCTGGTGGGGCCGTAAGGAGAGGCTGAGCGTGCCCGCTTCGCCAGGCTGCAGGCCCGCACCGGAAAAAGCAAGCACCACGCCGCCATCGGGCTGTGTGCTCTGCTCACCGCGCAGCGTGACGGACATGGCAGGCTGGCCATCAGCGGGGATGAACCGTGCGGTCATGCCTGAGGAAAGCGTAGCGGCTTGTGGGTCGTAAAACACGGCCTTCACCCAGGCGCCGACGGCCGGTTGCACCACCGCCACAACCTGGCCCGGCTGCAAGGCTGCCCCCGGTCCAGCGGCGAGGCTTTGCACCTGCCCGTCCACCGGACTTTGCAAGCTGGCGGCGGCGCGTAACGCCGCGAGCTGGGCGCGGGCCGAAGCCGCCATCGCCTGGGCCTGCGCCACCGCCGCGTTGGTGGAGAGATGATCCGCGAATTTGCCACGTTCCGCCGCCAAAGCGGCATTGGCGGCATTGCTGGCCCCTCGCGCCGTGGCAAGCGCCGCAGCGATCTGAGGTCCGCCGAGCTGTCCTATGGTCTGGCCCGGCCGCACGGTTTCGCCCGGCACGACGGAAAGGCTGGTGAGCACACCAGCTTGTAGGGCGGTAATTGTGATCGGGGCGTCCGGCTGCACGGATGCAAAGCCGGAAAGAACGGGGGCCTGTTGCGTGGCCTCCACCGTTACCCAGCCAACGGGGGCTTGCGCAGTGAGCGCCAGAGCAGCCCAAGCAAGCCACAGCGGCGTGTATCTGGAACGTCGAATCATCCAGCTTTGATAAGCGCGCGCGCCGGACAGAACGGCGCTATTTCGATGATAAATTTATCATTTTCAGGCTTCCATGGCGGGAAAATGCAGCGTCACCCGTGTTCCGTGTCCCAGCGTGCTCTCGATCTCCGCTCGCCCGCCATGCAACTCCATGATTGAACGCACGATGGAAAGCCCCAGCCCCGAGCCCTGCGGCGCCTTGTGGCCGCGCGCCGGGTCGGTCTGATAGAAGCGGTCGAACAGCCGGGGCAAATGCTCGGGCGCGATGCCTGGCCCCTGGTCGAAAACGGTAATCTCCACGCCGTTGGCCGGGCTGCCGGAAATGGCCAGCAGAATCTCCGAGCCCTGCGGCGCATGGCGCACGGCGTTGGCCAGCACATTCCCTACCGCCTGGCGAAGCAGCAGCGTATCCGCGTAAAGCGTGGCGGCTCCCTCAATGCGCAGGCGCAAGCCCTTGGGGCGGGATTGAATCTGATATTGCGCGGCTGCCCAAGCGCAGACCTCGCTGGTCTCACAACGCTCATGGCGCAGCGCGTGGCTAGGATTCTCCACCCGAGCCAGAAACAGCAAATTCTCGATGAGCCAGGTGAGGCGCTGGCCATCCTCCAACGCGGAAGCGATGGCGGCGCGATACTCCGTCTCGTCACGGGGGCGGGTGAGGCAGACCTCCAGGCTCCCGGTGAGATTCGAGAGCGGGGTGCGCAGCTCATGCGCGATATCCGCCGAAAAACGGGAGAGGCGCGCGAAGCTGGCTTCGAGATTATCCAGCATCTGGTTGAATACTTGCACCAGCCCGGCCAACTCGCTCGGCCAGGGCGGCTCAAGCGGGATACGGCGGGAAAG
>JAGWIE010000068.1 GCA_028866445.1 Rhodospirillales bacterium
CCCCAGCGTGTGCGGATCATCGGCATCAGCAACGGTTGGGTGACATTGAAAAAACCGTTGAGCGAAACATCGATCACACGGTTCCATTGCTCTGTCTGCATTCCCGGCATTACCGCATCGTCATGAATGCCAGCATTGTTCACGAGAATTTGGATCGGCCCGGCGGCCAGCATCGCTTCCAGCGCCATCCGGGTTTCATCCGGCTTGGTGATGTCAAACCGCACAGCCTCGGCGCTTAATCCGGCATTGGTGATTTCATCAGCAACACGCAAAGCTTTTTCAAGTTTCGTATTGGCGTGCAGATATACATGGTGGCCCGCCGCGGCGAGGTTGCGGGCAATCGCCGCGCCAATGGCACCGCTGGCGCCGGTAACAAGTGCCCGCTTCATAATACCGCCTCGAACAACACCATCGCGCGTCCCTCCGCCAGCACCAGCGCATTGGCGCTCACGTTAAATTCATAGCTGGCGCCGCGTGCATCGCTCAAAATCTGGCGGGCGTTGATGGTGAGCGCGCCGTGCGAACCATCCAGTGTGGCAATCTGCAATATCACGTCCCGCAGGCTCACCAGAAAACCGGGGCGTGGCGGGGCGTTAGCCACGGCGCTTAGCCTGCCATGCAGGGCCATTGCCTGCGCCGCGATTTCGATAAGGCAAGCCGTCCCCAGCGTGCCATCTGCCCGGCGTAAAGGATTATCCGGCTGCGCATAGCGTGAGGACGTGCAGGTAATTGTGGCCGCATCCCAGTCCTGCGCGCTATCCAGCAGGCACATTGCCCCCGCATGGGGCACAAGGCCGAGAATGGCCTCCCTGCCGAGGGCGTTCATAAGGGCACCACCCGTACCGTCAAAGCGAGGTCTTCCAGATATTCCAGCATAACCGCTGTTTCTTCCCTTCGCGCCAATGCCTCCAGCAGCGGCAAAACGCGCGCGGCGGGGATATCGCGGCGCAACGCCTCCAGTTCCGGTGTAACGCAGGCGTAATCTCCCGGCGCGCATAACTCAATTTCCAAACGTGCGAGGCTCCGCGTGGAAACAACGGAGGAAAGCAGCAATGTCACGCCAAAAGCCGCGCCGATATGCCGCGCGGATGCCAGCGGTTCCGGGTATGGCAGGTCATAGGCGACCATGGCCACAATGCCACCTGCCAAAGCTTGCGCGCCAGCCTCCAGCAACCCGGCGGCGAGGCTGCCGTCATGCGCGCAAAGGCTGGTAGCAGGGGTTTTAGCGCCGGTGGCGATGCTCCAATATCCGGCCGCGACATTATGCACGGAATTATGGAAGCGTGTGGGCGAAAGCTCCCGCACCGGCCCTGCCAATGTTGCGAGAATGCCGTGGATGGTCTCGCCATCCCCGCCGGAGGAGGCGAATACCGCCGCGCAATCAGATGGCGCGATGCCAGCGCTGGCGAAAGCTTCCGCCCCCACTGCAAGGGCGAGCTTCACCGTTTGCGGCGCGCGGCGGCGCTCATTAGGCGGCAGCAGCGCTGCGGGCGGAATGGCTGTTGACGCGGGCAGATACGGTGCGTTGCCCGCCAATATTGGCGCACTGGCTTCCCAGCCATCCAGCCCCGGCCCGCGCAGACCTACAGCATCCAGAAATAACTTCATGGCGCGTTGCGACCCAGAATGAAGCTGCAATTCACCCCGCCAAAGCCGAAGGCGTTGCACATCACATGCCGTACCGCAGCGTGGCGGCCCGCCAGTACATGGCCGGAGGCAAAGGCCGGGTCCAAACGCTCAGTATGCGGGCTGCCGGGTAGAAGCCCGTGGCGGATGGCAATGGCTGCCACCGCCGCGCCCACCATTCCGGCGGCACCCAAAGTGTGGCCGGTGAAGCCCTTGGCGGAGCTACGCGGTGTGGCCGGCCCGAACAGGTTGGTCACGGCTTTGTCTTCCGCCGCGTCACCCACGAGGGTCGCGGTGCCGTGCAAATTGATATAGTCGATCTCCTCCGGCGTAAGCTTGGCATCCGCCAACGCCTGGCGCATGGCAAATGCCGCCCCGGTGCCTTCGGGGTCGGGGGAGGACATGTGATACGCATCCGAACTCTCACCCGTGCCGAGCAACAACAGCGCGCCCGGTTCAGGTGCTTCCGACGCGCGTTCCAGCAGCGCGAAGCCTGCTGCCTCGCCAATGGAAATGCCGTTGCGGGCTGCGTCAAACGGGCGGCAGGGGCCTTGCGCCATCACCCCCAGCGCGTGGAAGCCGAACAAGGTGGTGCCGCAGAAACTATCCGCCCCACCGATCACCGCCGCATCGCATAGCCCGGCCTCGATCATCCGGGAAGCTACGGCGAATAATTTGGCGGTGGCGGCGCAAGCGGTGGAAAGCGTGAAGCTCGGCCCCGCCAGGCCCAACCGCGCGCGCATAAACCGCCCCAGCGCGTAAGTGTTGTGGGTTTCGGCATAAGCAAAATCATCCGGCAGTGCACCTGTTTGGTAGGCGCGCTCCGTTGTTAAAATGCCCGATGTGCTGGTGCCGGTGAACAACCCCACCCGCTGCGCGCCATATGTCGCGATAGCCCTTGCCACCTTTTGCTCGAAACCATCCGCCGCCAAAGCGCGCTCGGCCAGGCGGTTGTTGCGGCAATCGAAAACAGAGAAATCAGCTGGCAGTCTTGTGTCTAGCCCTTGCACTTCCCCCACCCAAGCGTCGATCGGCAATTCTTCAAATTCACAAGGCGCCAGCGCGCTCCGGCCCTCGCGCAAGGCATTCCAGGTGGCATCCAGCCCATCGCCCAGCGCTGATACCAGCGAAAGTCCGGAAATCAGCAATGGTTTCATGGCAGCGCCTCCACCCTCGGCAACCACGCTTCAACAAACGCTCTCTGCGCGGCGATGTGGCTTTCATAACGCTCCAGAAACGCGCCGGAGGTTTGGCCAGCATGTGGCTGCGCGGTGGCCTGTGCATAGCGCGCCGCAAAATGCCGCAAATTAGCACCAAGCTTTGTATAGCGGGGTTCGGCGAACATCCTGCGGAACCGGAAGCGATACGGTCCCCAGAACGGATTATCGTAAAAAATCAGCCGCAGCTTCAATGTATCGTAAATCTCATTATCCCTAACTGCCGGAGCCATCGAGGTTAGCGCGCCAGGGCCGGTGGGCAGGGTTCCATGCGCCAGCAGCGCCTCCCGCGCTGCAGAATCTTGAAACAACGCCTTAGGGTCTTCCAGTTTCAAATCGTTTGCGCGTGCGGTAAGGTCTACTACCGTGTTCTTCGGCACCGGGAATTTGAACGCGGCGCGCATGAAAAACTGTCCCGTTGGCCAAGGTGCCCAAACGCCCGCAGCGGCCAGCGCATTATGCGCCACATGCACGCAGTTATCATTAAACAATCGCCAGTGATAAAGTTTTTCGCCGCGCCGGTAGGGCTCGTTCAAGGTATTGAGATAATCGGTTATCGCCGCCATTTGTAAGGCACTTAACGGCAGGCGCGCGCGGTATGCATCCCGCCCGAAGCAGGCGGCATAATCCGTCGCCACGGATATTTCGTATTTGCATTGCTCCATGCTCATGCCCGCCGGTTTGTCTTTGAAGAAATGCTCGTGGAACTCAATGCCCTCCAGCAGCCCCTGCATCTGTGCCTGGTGTTGCGTTTCTTCATAAACATCGCGGGTGAGCGGCGCACCTGGTGGCAACGCACCGTGAAACACAAAACCCCGCCCCTCAAACGCAACCCAATTGGCGTTGCGGTAATGGGAGTTCACGCTAATGGAAGCACCGTGCCCTGCGGCTTCGCTAGCCGGGCAAAGCTCCAGGGTGGGGTAACCGTTACCATCCCGCCGCACCCTCACGCCATTAAGGTATAACAGCAAATGCCCGCCCATGCCGCTGCGCAGCGGTACACCGTAGCCGGGTTTCTTGCGGAGTTCAGACAGCGCGCATAGCTCCGCGTAATACGGAAATATGTCTTCATAAGACGGCGCTTGTGGCGGGCTGGGCGCCTGGGTAGGTGGGGTGCGCAGGCCGGTCTGGTTCATCCGGGCAAACTATAAATGCAGGGGGTTGCAGCGTCCAGCACGGCTCTAGCCCAAGGGGTTGCGCGCCATCAGCGCCTGGAAGGCCATGCGCCACGCTGCCCAGTCATGCCCGCCATTCACCTCAACCGTCTGCCCTGGTAGAATTGCGGCAGCCAACAGGCGGTGCCCGGCGGCAAAACGATCATTCGTGGCGTAGCCCAGCCAGATAAGCGGGCCGGATGCGCTGGCCTGCCGGTTTTGCAGCCAGGAAATAACTTGTTGCTCGGGCAAGGTGGCGGCGCTTGTTTGTGCTTGCCAGCCTTTAAAACCACCCGCTTCGCGCAGTTCGGCCACGGTGCCTTGGGTGCCGAGAAACGGGGCGAGCAAAATGAGGCCCTCTATATCGTCTCCGTATTCTGCGGCGCAGGAAAGCGCGCCCATGCCGCCAAGCGAGATGCCAAGCAGCCAGATGCGCTTGTAACCGTCGGCGCGCGCCGGGGCGAGCACGGCTTGTTCAAGAACCTGCGCCACCGCGCCATCCAGATACAATGCCTGGTCCGGCTTTACGGCAATAACATCCACGGCTTGCCGTGCCGTGTGCGCTACCGCCACCAGACCTTGCGTGGCGAAATCCTCAGCCTTTATGCCCACGCCAGGCAGCATCACCAGCAGCACCCTGTCTTGCCCGGCGCGCGGGCTGGGATAGCGCTGCAATGCCTCCAGCCCGTTCACGCGCGCTCTCCGGCATGGCTGGCGAAAGCCGCGCCATAAAGCAGGCATAAAAAAGTGCCCAGCGCCACGGTCTCGCCGATATCGTGCAACACCGGAATCGCGGAGAGCGACAGCACACCGTAAGCTGCCACGGTACAGAGATTGGCGAGCATGATGGAGGCCAAGGCACGCTCCCGCGCTTGTTTGTCCTCACCCGCTTTGGTGAAAAACAGACAGTAATTCGAGCCGACGGCGATGATGAGCAGAAACCCCGCCACCATGAAGATTGAAAGCTTGCCGCCCCCCAAAATCAGCGCCGCCGCGCAAACCATAACGGCGGCCAGAAGCGGGAGCGCCACCCGCGCCACTTGCCGCCAGGAGCGCAAGAACAGCGCCAGGATGCACAAAATGGCGAGGCTGCCAAACAGGGCCAGGGCGGTGGCCTCGTGCTGGAACAAGCGCAGCAGCAGGGTGGATTGGCGGTTCAGGTCCACCAGTTCCACCCCTGCTGGCAGCGCGGCTTGCAGCGCTGCGAGGCCGTTCACCGTACCGAGTGGTGCCAGCACAATCCATCCGGTTTTGGTTTGGGCCAGCATGGCTTGCAGATTTAGCGCCAGAGGTGCGGGCAGGCTGGCGGCGGTGAGCAAGGGTGCCACCCGTGCGGCCGAAACATCTTTAAAGAAAGGCGCGAAGGCGTTCGCCTGATAAGGCATGCCAGACAAAGCCGCCGCGAACCGCGTGTGCAAAGTGGCATCATCCGGCAGGGCCGCGCGGCGGGCCTGCTGCGCGGCTATGCTGGGCAGAATTTGGCTGGGCAGGCTGAAGCTGCCAATCTCACCCTTGGCGGCCAGGCCCGAGAGAATAGGCTCCAATGATTCGCTAATTTCAAGCGCCTGTTCCTCGCTGCCCGCGCGCCAGGCCAGGAAAAACTGGGGGTTGGTGATGCCCAGCTCGCCGCGCAATGTTTTATCCAACGCCTGGGTGGCGGGCGGCAGCGGGCTTAAGGAAAGCAAATCCGTCTGCCAGAACCCACCGCGATGCAGGGCCAGGGAGAGCAGCGCCAACACGGCCAACCCGCCCAGCCCCAACCGCGCCAGCCCCCGGTGACGGCGTATCCAGCGCAACGGCGCGCCAATGGCGAGGGCCCCAGGGGCAAAAAACCCATCCGGCACCAGGGCGGGCAACACGAAGCGCGTCACCAAAACCGCCGCAACCAGCCCGGCGATGGAAAACAACCCGAGCTGCGCGAAGCCGGTGAAGCTGGAGCCCAGCATGGCCGCGAACCCGGCGATGGAGGTAAGAGCCCCCAGCCGCAAAATGGGCCAAATGCGCGCCATAGCTGCCCTGGCACCGCCTTCACGCTGGGTCTGGGTGAGGAGATAGACTGAATAATCCAGCGCCTCGCCAATAAGCGTGACGCCAAACCCCAACGTGATGGCATGGACGAACCCGAAAACCAGCGACACGGCGGCGATGCCCGCCAGCGCGCCGCTGATAACCGGCAGCAACCCCAACCCCAGCGCCACAACCGAGCGATAGGCCAGCAGCAGAAACAAAACCGCTCCGGCGCTGGCAAGCAAAGAAAGGCGCGTGACATCGCGCTTGGTTACGTCCCGTGTTTGCACCGCGAACACGCCAGGGCCAGTCATCCGCAACCGGGCGTTTGCGGCTCCCGCTGTGGCAGCCCGCGCGGCGGTGAAATCCTGCATCAGCAGCGTCTGGGCGCGCTGCTGGGCGTCCAGGTCAAACCCCGGCGCATTGGTGCGCAACAGCAGCAATGTGGCCTGGCCGTTGGGGGATACCCAGGCGCCATTTTCCGTTCTGGGGCCGTTTGTGTCGCCGCCAAGGCTCTGGGCGAGGCCGAGGGCGGCGCCTGTGGGGTCGGCGGGCAGGGTTTGCGCCGCAACCCCGCCAAGCTCGGAGTTCAGCAGCGCCAGCCCGTTTTCCAGTGCCTTATGCAGCCCGGCCACGGAGAAGGTCTGCGGCGTGGTGTTCGCGCTGAGCAGATAACGGTTTTTCCAGACGAAATTTTGCGTCTCGGCAAGGGCGCTGTCGTCCCCGTTCAGCACGGCCTCGAAATCCGGCGATTGGCGCAGCAGGCTGGCGAGCCTCTTGTTCAACGCCTCCAGCGCCGGGGCTGGGGCGTGGTCAATGGCGACCAACAATAGCTTGGCGGCTCCACCACCGCTCACCTGCGCCTCCAGCGCTGCCTGGCCCAGGCTGTGCGCTTTGGGAAGAAAATCCCCCATATCCGTGCGGTAATGCGTCCGCGCGGTAAGACCCACGCAGAGAGTCAGCCCCGCCAGCCATAACCAGAGAGGCCAGAGCTTACGGCGCATTCTGGATGGTTTCACGCACCTGCATTCTGGTTGTCCCACCCTTGGCGTCGGCGCTGTCGATTTCAGTGATTGTATCGCCGCTGCCGGTAATGCTCATCCAGGCCAGC
>JAGWIE010000069.1 GCA_028866445.1 Rhodospirillales bacterium
GATTTGCTCTACCAGGCGCTGTTGCTGCGGGCAGGGGCTTATAAGCAGAACAATCAGCCCCAGCCGGCCGCGGCGGATGTGGCGCGCGCTATTTTGCTGAAGCCCAATGCGCCGCAGGGTTATGCCGTGCGCGCGGAGCTGGAGCAGGCGGCAGAGCCCCAAGCCGCCATTGCGGATGACAGCAAGGCGATTGCCCTCGACCCCAAATTTCTCGCCGCCTATGAGGACCGCGCCGTGGCCTATGGCAGCCAGCATAAATATGCCGAGGCGGCGGCGGATGAAGCAACAATTTTGCAGTTGCACCCCAACGCGCCTGGCGATTTGAACAACCGCTGCTGGTTTTTAGCACTTGATGACCGGCTGACCCAGGCGCTGGGCTATTGCCAGAAAGCCCTCAGCCTGGACCCCAGCAACGCCGCGACACTGGATTCCACCGGCTTTGTTTATCTGAAGCTGAAGAACAACCAGCAGGCCATCAACTATTATACCCAGGCGCTAAAAGCGGACCCGACGCTGGCCACCTCGCTCTACGGGCGGGCATTGGCTGAGCAGGCGGGCGGAGACCAAAAAGCTGCGGCGGCGGACATGGCGCTGGCAAGGCGCTACGACACGAATATCGAGCAGGATTTTGGCAGTTGAGGCCAAGGCCAGGTGCCGCCTGGCTGTTCTGGCCATCGGCCGTGGCGTTGTTGCTGCTGGCCGCATGGCTACGCGGCCCTGAATATGACGAAGCCTACTCGATTTTTCTGACCGCCGGGCACGCCCGCCCGGCCTGGCCGCAAGGTGTGTTCACCGCCGGTTCCGTGCGCTGGCTTTATGCGGGCCACGCCTCGTTCTGGCGGATCGCGCATGATCTGCGCCAGGGCGATGTGCATCCGCCGCTGTATTTTTGGGCGCTGGAGTTGTGGCGGCGCGCGGCGGGGCCGGGCTGGTTCACGGCAAGGCTGCTTTCTGTGGGCTTCACGCTGGCTGGGCTGGCCGGGCTTACGCGCATTGCTAGGTTATTTCGCCTGCCAGTGCTGCCGGTGCTGGCCATGGCGCTGCTTTCCTACGGGTTTTGCTATACCGGCATTCTGGCCCGGCCTTATGCGCTGGTGCAGGCGTTGAACATCTGGGGCGTTTATTTTGCCCTAGCTGAACGCAAGCCGCGCACAGCCCTGGCCGCCGGGTTATGCTTTGGCGCCGCCGCCTTCGCGGATTATCTGGGCGTGTTCACCGGTGCGGCCGTGCTGGCCTGGATGTTGTGGCGGGGCTGGCGGCGCGGGTTGTTGGCGCTGGTTGCCATGCTGCCGTTTCTGGCTGCCTGCTTCTGGTTTTTTCTGGCCCAGCACGCCTCCCGCAACGGCCAGTTCGCGGCCTTTGCCTGGGGGCCGGCCCTGGCCGAGATGGCGCGCGATGGCGGCGCGGCGCTGTTTGGCGGCCTGCCGCTTTATGCCGGGCGTTTGGACGGGGTGGTGGCGGCATTGCTGGCCGCGCTGGCGCTGGCGGGGTTTGGCTTCGCGGCAAGGCGGGTTGAGGGCAGGGGGTTTTTGCTGCTGGCGGCGGCCACGCCCGCCGGGCTGCTGGCGCTGGGTGTGGTGTTTCGCAATACGCCCATCGAAATCCGCTATCTGGCGTTCAGCCTGCCATGGGTTGCACTGGCCATTGCCCCGGTTTTGCCAAGGGTTTTGCTGGCGCTTTGGCTGGGTGCCGGGGGCGTTGCCGTGGCTGGGTTGATGCTCGCCCCCGCCACCATGCAGCCGCAGGGGCGCGCCGCGCGCCTCGCCGCCGCCTGGCCGGGCGCTGTGGTGGCGCTTCCCTTTGGCAATGACGGCGTGGGCGTGCCCGGCCCGTTCATCGAAGCCGCGCCGGATGCCATGCGCATTTTGTTGCTGCGCCCTGGCGATGCGGCCCCACCCGGCAGCGTGCGCGTGGCGATTAAGGCGGACCAATCCAGCCGCGAAGTAGCCGCCACGATGGGCTGCGCCGCTCTCGTCTGCGGGAGGTAGAGTGGCTGGGTTGGAAGGAATGGCGGAAGTGGGGAGAAAAGCGGACGTTACGGTTTGGCTGGTCACATGGAAAAGCAGACATGTCTGATTGGCCAGAACTCAGTGGTCTGTGGCGCGAAACTGTTCCCAACTCGAATGAAAACTGCAACAACTCTGTCACACGGGAGCTGGGCAAAAGGGGAGGGATTTTGGGGCTAGTACGTTGCGATTGCGTATGGGGTCACACCCGATATAATGATCTACATAGCAGCCGGGGGCATTATGCGTCGCTTCATCGTCTTATTCGCGATTTTTTGCCTCAGCAGCTGCAACTCACAAGATATGGTGGCAAAATTTGTGTCGCCACAGGATCAGGCAACAGCACGGCATTATTTAGACGACTTACGAGCACGTAACATTAGTCCGGTCAAAGCTGCGATCGATCCGAGTCTGCTCACATCGTCCACCGAATCAAATTTGGATAACCTTTCGCTTAAGATACCGACGCAAGAGCCAACATCTGTAAAGATCGTAGGCGCCCATTTTTATGGAGATGCCAACAAGAAAGTGATTTCCACGACGTGGGAATATCAATTTGGCGACAAATGGTTGATCGCAGACATTACGATTCAAGATAAGGCTGGTACGGAAACCATCGTCGGATTGCATGTCATTCCTTTGACTCAATCGCTCGAGGAGCAGAACCGCTTTAGCTTGCATAACGCGGGGATTGGACGTTACGCCTTGCTGATTGCGATGGCTCTGGTAGTCGCAATTACACTGATAGCACTCATCAGATGTATTAGGACACAAAATTTACGCAGGAAATGGTTCTGGATCATTTTCATCCTTTTTGGTTTTACCGGCATTACACTCAACTGGACGACTGGGCGGTGGTTTTTTACTCCGATCTACCTTCAGCTATTCAGTGCTGGCGCGAAAGCCCAATTCTTCGGTCCGTGGATCCTCACGCTATCTGTGCCAGTGGGCGCCATCGTCTTTCTGGTCTATGGTCGCCGTCTGGGAAAGCCAAGGGATGCTCAGTTTGAGTTGGAGAGTCAGTGAGGGAACCGGACTTGCGACCGCCATGGCTCGTTTGCCGCCTAACTCTGCCTTCTCTTTACCTTCGCTCCAAAATCCCCCCACTAATATCAGAAATTTTCGTAACCCCGGTCAGCGCCATCGCCACGCGCATCTCCTTGGCGATGATCTCCAGCAGTTTCGCCACACCTGCTTCGCCACCATAAGCCATGGCGTAGATATAGGCGCGGCCCAGCAACACCGCATCCGCGCCCAGGGCCAGCATCCGCACCACATCCAGCCCGGAGCGCACGCCGCCATCGGCAAAAATTTTCAGCTCGCCGCCCACCGCCTCCACAATGCGCGGCAGAGCGCGGGCGGTGGAGCGCACGCCATCTAGTTGCCGCCCGCCATGGTTGGAAACGACGATGCCATCCGCGCCGAAAGCCACCGCCTCGCGCGCATCCTCGGGGTCCAGAATGCCTTTGATGATGATTTTGCCTTTCCAGAAATCGCGCAGCCAGTGCAGATCCGCCCAGGCGATGGCGGGGTCGAAATTCTCGCCCAGCCAGGCGATGTAATCCTCAAGTTTCGTGGGTTTGCCTAAATAGGCTGAAACATTGCCGAGGTCGTGCGGGCGGCCCATCAACCCGACATCAAACGCCCAGCGCGGATGCGTTATGGCTTGCAGAATGCGCCGCGCGGGGCCAGCGGGGCCGGACATGCCGGAATGCAGATCGCGGTAGCGGGCACCCGGCACCGGCATGTCCACCGTGAAGACGAGTGTGGTGATGCCTGCTGCCCAGGCGCGTTCCAAAGCGTTGCGCATGAAACCACGGTCTTTCAGCACATAGAGCTGAAACCAGATTGGCTTTTTCACCGCGTTCTGCACCTCCTCGATGGAGCAGACGGAAACGGTGGAAAGGGTGAAGGGAATGCCCGCCGCTTCCGCCGCCCGCGCCGCCTGCACCTCGCCGCGCCGTGCATACATGCCCGCCAGGCCGACAGGGGCGATCGCCACCGGCATCGCCATTTCCTGCCCGAACAGCGTCGTGGAGAGGTCGCATTCCGCGACGTTCTTCAACACGCGCTGGCGCAAAGCGAGGTCGGCAAGGTCCGATACATTGCGGCGCAAGGTTTGTTCCGCATAGGCACCGCCATCGGCGTAATGGAACAAAAACGGCGGCAGGCGTCGGCGCGCGGCCTCGCGGAAATCTGTGGTGGAGGAAATCAGCATGGGGCAAGTTTCCTACAAAAGCAGCATCCCCGCCAGCGCGCCCGCGCCAAGCAGCCAGAGCGGATGCAGCTTTGTGCGCCAGGTGAACAAAGCGGTGAGGATGGTGAGCGCGGCGGTGAGCCAGCCGGTGTCAGATTGCCGGGCCAGCACGCAGGCAGCGGCCAGCACCAGCCCGGCGGTGATGGGCAGCAAGGCGGCCTGCGCCACACGCCGCCAGCGCGCTTCGCGATGCTTGTCGAACAGTAAAGCGATGATGGCGGCGGTGATGCCCGCAGGCAGGACCATCGCCGCCGTGGCCACCAGCCCGCCCGGCACGCCTGCCACATGCGCGCCGATCACGGTCACGATCATTACGTTTGGCCCCGGTGCGGCGTTGGCGATGGCATAGAATTGTGAAAACTGCGAGGGTGTAAGCCAATGTTTCTGGTTCACCACCACGCGGGCGATCTCCGGCACCGTGCTGTTGGCACCCCCCACCGCCAGCAGCGAGAGCTTGCCGAACAGCGTGGCGATCTGCCCCAATATGTTGGCGCTCATGGCACCGCCCGCCAGGCAAGGACCAATGAAACCGGCAGCACCAGTAATGCGATAAGCGGCAAAGAGAGATGCAGCCCGAAGGCCAGGGCATAGACCGAAGCCGCGAGCAGCACGTTGCGCCTGACTTTAAGGATAGGCACCGCGATGCGCAGGCCCGAACCCAGCGCCAGCCCGGCCGCCGTTGCCGCCAGCCCCAGCAGCGCGTGGCGCACAATTGGCACGCCGCCATAACGCCCATACAGCCAGGCCAGGCCAAGCACGATGGCAAGCGGCGCGCTCATCAGCCCTAGCACCGCGGCCACCGCCCCGGTTATGCCTGCCACACGTGTGCCGAAGGCGAAGCTCAGATTAACCACATTCGCCCCAGGTAAGGACTGGCAGAGGGAAAACAGTTCGTTGAATTCCATCTGTGTCAACCAGCGTTTTTCATCCACCATCAACCGCCGGATAATGGGCAGCACGCCACCGAACCCCATGATCCCCGCCTGGAAAAACCCTGTGAATAACTGCGTGCGGGTGAGCTTTGGTGGCATCATGGTTCCGGTTAGGCAACCAATGGAGGCGTGGCGCGGGCAAGCTCCAGAAATGCCGCCGCCGCCTTGGGCACGTAACGCTCCTTATGCCGCACGGCCTGGAAAGGTCGTGGGGGCAGCAGCATATTGGCGCGCTTCAACGCCCCGGCGGTAAGCGCGTGCAGGCACACCAAAGGCGAAAGGCACGCCGCCCCGGCACCTCCGGCCACAGCTTCCCGCACGGCCTCGTTAGAGGGCAAAGTAAGCACAATGTTCAATTCCTCCTCCCGCAAGCCGCGTTCCGCCAGCGCGGCGAGAAATGCCTCGCGCGTGCCAGACCCTTCCTCCCGGAACACCCATTCCTGGCGGCGCAAATCCGCGTTGGTCAGCTCACCGCCTCTGGCCCAGGGGTGGCCGGGTGCCACCACCACCGCCATGCGTTCACCCGTTACCGGCTCCACATGCAGGGAAGGGGCGTCCAGCGGGCCTTCCACAAACCCCAGCTCGGCCACGCCTTCCGCCACCGCCTGCGCCACCTTGGCGGTGTTGCCAATGGCGAGGTCAATAACAAAACCAGGATGCTGGCGATGAAATTCTACGATCAACCGGGGCAGATAATAGCTGGCAATGGTCTGGCTGGCATAAACGGCAAGCCGCCCGTGCTTTAGCCCGGCGTAATCGCGCAGCGCCGTTTCTGCCGCCGTAGCGCGGGCCAGCACGGCGCGGGCCTCTGCCAGAAACAGCCGCCCGGTTTCCGTGAGGGCGATATTGCGGCCCACACGGTCGAAAAATTTTACCTCGTGCTGGTTTTCCAGCGCGGCGATGGAGGCTGAGACCGCCGCCTGGGTAAGATTAAGCGCGGTTGCGGCGCGGGTGATGTGCTGGCGCTCCGCCACGGCGGCGAAGATACGCAATTGTTCCAGGGTCATGGAAAATACATAAATTAGATTTGTTAATATGAAAAGAATAATCAGTTTTTAAAATATATTTGATGGCCGTATCTCAAGCCTGTCGAAAGGCAGGTTGATTATGTTGTCCAGACCCTTTTCCTATCACGAGCACCCCGTCGAGATTGTGCGGCAATTTACCCCCAACTGGTTCACCGTAACCATGGGTACTGGCGTGCTGGCGCTGCTGTTGAACCAGTTGCAGGGCCCGGCCTGGCTGCCGGTTCTGGCGGCAGGTGTGTGGCGGGCGAATATCGTGTTGTTTTCGATATTCACAGCCCTTTATGCCGCGCATTGGCTGTTTTACCCGCGCCAGGCGATGAACAGCCTCAGCCATTCTGTGGTGCCGATGTTTTTGGGCGCCATTCCAATGGGGTTTGCCACCATCGTGAATGGCACACTGGTATTTGGCCACAACCCGGAGCTTGCCTTGCGGTTGTGGGAAGTTGACGTGGTGCTTTCTGTTCTTATTGGTCTTGGCGTGCCTTTTGCCATGGTGGTGAGCCAGAAACATGCGCTGGAAGCCATGACCGGGGTTTGGCTGTTGCCGATTGTGGCTTGCGAGGTGGCTGCGGCGAGCGGGGCGTTGCTGGCACCGCATTTGCCTGCACATGTGGCAGTTAATTTAGTGCTGGCGGGATATGGGTTGTGGGCGCTTTCCGTGCCGCTGGCGATGGGTATCATCACCATTCTGTTTCTGCGCCTGGTGCTGCATTCCTTGCCGCCGGCGGAAATGGCGGTTTCATCCTGGCTGGCTTTGGGCCCACTGGGGACAGGTGCGCTGGGGCTGCTGCTGCTGGGCCATGCCGCACCGGCGGCCTTCGTTGGCAGCAAGCTGGCGTTCATAGGCGGCGTGGCGCAAGG
>JAGWIE010000070.1 GCA_028866445.1 Rhodospirillales bacterium
TCAATTTGTTCAGATGACAGCGAAAATAATCTCGCAGCCTCAATCACTTCCAGGCCTTTATTAAACATGGTCGCGCTATCGATGGAGATTTTGGCGCCCATCGACCAAACCGGGTGCCGCAATGCTGCCTCCCGGGTAATGCCGCGCATCTCCTCCAGGCTGTGGTTTCGGAAAGGCCCACCGGATGCGGTAAGCACAATTTTCTCCACCTGCTTGGTGTTGCCATCCGCCATCGCCTGAAGGATGGCGTTATGTTCCGAATCCACCGGCAGCAAGGTGGCTCCAGCGGCTTCAACCTCACGCAAAAACACATCCCCGGCGGAAACCAAGGACTCCTTGCAGGCAAAGGCGATGGTGCCACCATGGCGCACGGCCGCCAATGTGGGCTCCAGCCCGGCGGTGCCGGTAATGGCACACATCGTCCAATCCGCCTTGCGCCCGGCCGCCTCCAGCACGGCATCGCGGCCGCCGGCAACCTCAAGTCCCGCGCCTGCCAAAGCCTCCCGCAAACTGGGGAGCAAAGCCTCGTCGGAAATAACGGTGATGTCGGGCCGGAACTGGCGAGCCTGTTCAGATAGCATCGCCACATTACGCCCGCCCACCAACGCACAAATTTCGTAAGCGGAGGGGTTTTCTTTCACAAGATCAAGAGTCTGCGTGCCGACGCTACCCGTGGACCCCAGGATTGTCAGCCGCTTTATCCCCATAGTCCCACGCCTCCATGTAAGCTGGCCGCAAGCAACGCCGCTAAAGGCGCTGCCGTTAAAAATCCATCCAGCCGGTCAAATAATCCACCATGGCCGGGAATCGTCCGAGCAGAATCCTTCACACCCAGTTTGCGCTTGATGGCGCTTTCCAGCAAATCTCCCGCCTGGGCGATGAAGCTCAATACCAGCCCCACACCGAAGGCGTGAAGTGGCGCGCCAAGTGTCGCCGCTGCCAACCCTGCGCCGCACGCCCCGCCAGCAACCAGGCCGCCGAGCGCGCCGCTCCAGGTTTTACCGGGCGAAATCCGTGGTGCCAGCTTGGCACCGCCCAGCAGCCGCCCAACAGCGTAAGCCCCTATATCCGTGCCCCAGATCACCAGGATCAGATACGCGGTATCCTCAAGCCCCACACCCGGTTGCTGGCGCAGCCAGATTAAACACACGCCGCCCAACCCCGCATATGGCACGCCCGCAGCCGCGAACCGCTCGTAGGACAACCAAGCTATAAATGTTATAAAAACAACAGATTGTATGCCATACATTACACCGAACATGCTGGTTGTCAGCCATATCAGCATGAGCAGCCCGGCAAGATGCCAAGCATGGCGCAGCTTAGAAAGCCGTGCCCATTCATGGCCTAGCCCGGCCATGGCCACGCCGATAAGCATTGTCCACGCCAGGCCGCCGCGCCACAGGCAAAACAGCGCAATCGGCCCAAGCACCAAAGCTGAAGCCGCACGGAGATACAGGTCCGACCAACGGTTGTTCTTGGCTGGTTTGTCAAAAGGCTCAGACAGGGCGGGCACCGAACCTGCGCTCCCTGCCCGCAAACTCCTCCAGGGCTTTGGAGAAATCCTGCCCGCAAAAATCTGGCCACAGCACTTTTGTAAACCAGATTTCGGCGTAAGCCAGCTGCCAGAGCAAAAAATTACTAATGCGTTGCTCACCAGAGGTGCGGATCACCAAGTCGGGGTCTGGAATGTCCGCCGTGAACAGAAAATTTGTGAAATTCTGCTCCGTTAGCGCCTCGGGTTTTATTCCTGCCTCGATGGCCTTGCGCGCCGCCGCCACAATTTCAGCCCTTCCGCCATAGGAAAGGGCCAGCACCAAGGTGAGGCGTTTGTTATCAGCCGTCTTGCGTTCCGCCGCCTCAAGCTCCTGCGCCAGAACTTCGCCGAAGCGTTCGCGCTCGCCAATCACCTGTAGGCGCACGCCCTCGGCATGAAGTTCAGCCAGCTCAGAGCGCAAATAATGTTTGAGTAGAAATGTGAGGTCCTGCACCTCGCCCGCCGGACGCTGCCAGTTCTCGGAGGAAAAGGCGAACAAAGTAAGATAGCGCACCCCATGGTTCACTGCCGCCTCAATAACCCGGCGCACGGCCTTCGCACCCTCGCGGTGGCCAGCCACACGCGGCAGGCCTCTGGTTGCGGCCCAGCGCCCATTGCCATCCATAATGATAGCAACATGCGATGGCACGGAATGGGAGGCGGCGTCTGCCATTAAACCTGCCGAATATCCTTTTCTTTTTCCGAAAAATGATCGTCCACGCGTTTAATGTAGCCGTCCGTCAGCTTCTGCACCTTATCAGCCCAGTCACGCTCCTCATCTTCAGAGATTTCGGACTTCTTCTGCAAGGCTTTGATCTGCTCCATGCCGTCGCGCCGCACCCCGCGCACGGCGATACGTGCCGCCTCGGCATATTTATTGGCGGTTTTCACCAACTCAATGCGGCGCTCTTCGGTGAGCACCGGCAGCGGCACGCGAATCGTCTGGCCATCCGGCTGCGGGTTGAGGCCGAGGCCGCAATCGCGAATGGCCGCCACAGTGGAATTGACCATCGAGCGGTCCCATACCTGCACGGTGATCATCCGCGCTTCCGGCACGGCGATGGTGGCCACCTGGTTCAGCGGCATCATCGATCCATAGGCGTCCACCTTAACGGGCTCCAGCAGTGCCGGGCTGGCACGGCCGGTCCGCAGACCAGAAAATTCACGCCTTAAAGCTTCCAGCGCGCCATCCATACGGCGGGTAAGATCAGTCGTGATCGTATCTAAATCGGTCATGTGACGAACCTTCTTTTCAGCACTCGATAATCCGGGTGAAGGCACCTTCGCCGCGCATCACGGCAGCGAAAGCGCCCGGGGCATGGATGTTAAAGACGAGAATCGGAAGCTTGTTTTCCCGGCTCAAAGAAATTGCGGCGGCATCCATAACATTCAGGTCACGCGCTAGAACATCCAAATAAGTTAGCTCTTCGTAACGCTTGGCATTCTGGTCTTTGCGCGGGTCGGCGGAATAAACGCCATCCACCTGCGTGCCCTTCAGCATTGCGTCGCATTTCATCTCGGTGGCGCGCAAGGCAGCAGCGGTGTCTGTCGTGAAAAACGGGTTGCCGGTGCCCGCGGCAAAAATTACCACCCTGCCCTTTTCCATGTGCCGCTCGGCCCGGCGGCGGATATAGGGTTCGCACACGGATTCCATGGAGATGGCGCTTTGCACCCGGGTCGGCACGCCCATTTTTTCCAAAGCGGATTGCATTCCTAGCGCGTTCATCACCGTGGCCAGCATTCCCATGTAATCAGCCTGGGCGCGGTCCATGCCCGCCGCCGCACCGGCGATGCCCCGGAAAATATTACCCCCACCAATAACCAGGCAAACCTGCACCCCCATGGCGATCACATCGCGCACATCCGCAGCGATGGTGTTCACCGTTTCCGTGTCCAGGCCGTAATCACGCTTGCCCATCAGGGCTTCGCCGGAAACCTTCAGCAGAACACGCTTATATTGAGGATTGCTGGTCATGGAAGGTCCTTATAGGAAGGGCGGTGCCAAGCAAAATGCCCGGACCGCCCCATGGGTAGCGCAAAGGCGAAAAGGATTAAACCCCAGCCGCCGCAGCAACTTCAGCGGCGAAATCAGAGACTTCCTTCTCGATGCCTTCGCCGAGGGTAAAGCGCACGAAGCGGGAGACATTGCTGCCAGCCTTCTTCACGACATCTTTCACCTTGCTCTCGCCGTCATGCACCCAGACCTGCTCCAGCAACACCACGTCCTCGTAATACTTCTTCACACGGCCTTCGACCATCTTCTCGATAATGGCTTCGGGTTTGCCGGAGGCGCGGGCCTGGTCGGAGAGCACATTCTTTTCACGTTCCAGCGCAGCGGGGTCTACTTCGGCAACGGACAATGCCTCCGGGCGGGCGGCGGCCACATGCATACCGATCTGGCGGCCAAGCTGCTCCAGCGCCTCGTTGGCATTGCCCTCAAGGCCAACAATAACGCCGATTTTGCCCAGGCCCGGCTTTAGCGCGCCATGGATATAAGCGGCGGCGGTGCCACCCGGCACGTTGATCACGGCAACCCGGCGGACATTCATGTTTTCGCCAATGGTGGCGACCAGATGCACGGCTTCATCGGCCACATTGCGGCCCGTGCCTGGGTAAGCGGCGGCCTTCAGGGCCTCCACGTCTTCACCCACATCCAGCGCCAGCTTGGCAACAGTTTCAACATATGTCTGGAAGGCCTCGTTGCGGGCCACAAAGTCGGTTTCGGCGTTGATCTCGACCATGGCGACCTTGCCAGGTGCCAGCGCAACGCCAACCAGACCCTCAGCGGCCACACGGCCAGATTTCTTGGCGGCGGCGGAAAGGCCTTTCTTACGCAGCCAGTCGATCGCGGCTTCCTTGTCGCCATTCGTCTCAACCAGCGCCTTCTTGCAGTCCATCATGCCTGCGCCGGTGGTCTCACGCAGGTCTTTCACCAGGGCAGCGGTAATTTCGGCCATGTGTTTGCTCCTTACAAATGGTTGCGCGGCACCCTGGTCGGGCACCGCGCGAAATTTCTGGAATCTCCTGCCTTACGGCGCGGCGAAAATCAGGCCTCGACCGAGGCCTCGCTCAACGCCGGTTCGGCCGCCGCACCCAAATCCACGCCGGAGGCACCCATCTCAGCGGAAATACCATCCAGCACCGCACCAGCGACCATGTCGCAATAGAGCGTAATCGCGCGAATCGCGTCGTCATTGCCCGGGATCGGGTAGGTCACGCCAGCAGGGTCGGAGTTGGAATCGAGAATGGCAACAACCGGAATGCCAAGCTTATTGGCCTCCTCAATCGCCAGCTTCTCCTTGTTGGTGTCGATCACGAACAGAATGTCCGGCAGGCCGCCCATATCCTTAATGCCGCCAAGTGCGCGCTCCAGTTTCTCCCGGTCACGGGTGAAATTCAGGATTTCCTTCTTGGAATAGCCCTGGGCCTCGCCGGTCAGCATCTCGTCCATCTGGCGCAAACGCTTGATTGAACCGGTGATGGTCTTCCAGTTGGTGAGCATTCCGCCCAGCCAGCGGTGGTTCACATAATACTGCCCGCAACGCTGCGCGGCATCGGCCACGTAGTCGGCGGCGGCGCGCTTGGTGCCAACAAACAGCACGCGGCCACCGGCAGCGGTCACATCGCGAATCGCCTTCAGCGCGCGCTCAGCCAGAGGAACGGTCTGCTGCAGGTCGATAATATGGACCTGGTTGCGCACACCGAACAGAAACGGCGCCATACGCGGGTTCCAGCGGCGGGTGTTGTGGCCAAAATGCACGCCGGCTTCAAGCAGCTGGCGCAGGGAAACATCGGGAAGTGCCATTGGCAGTTCTCTTTCCTATATCAATCCGGTTCTATCCTCCGCGGGGGAAGTACCTTACGGCACCGGACCTTACAGGCTATCGCCCGGATAGGCCCCCGCGTGTGAATTTGCCCGCACAATGCGAACGCGCGCCGTATCGCGCATTTTCGTCCAAAGTTCAAGCCGCACGTAAATGCGAAGGGCGGCCGAAGCCGCCCTTTCTTTTTGGTTCAAGCCAGCAGCGGCCCCCAGGAAGGGTCTGAGGCATAAGTCGGCGTATCCACCAAACGCTCGTTGAATCCGTCCACCCCAATCGTAACCAGGTTAGAGCTGTGGCCTGAGCCGGTGGGGGATTGCCGATAGAACATGAGCACACGGCCATTCGGGCAAAATGTGGAACATTCCACCAGGAAGCCCTGGGAAAGAATGCGCTCGCCCGAGCCATCCGGTGCCATCACGCCGATTGAAAACCCGCCCGATCCCCAGAAGGTGTAGGAAATCAAATCCCCGCTCGGTGACCAGCAAGGCTCGGCATACTGCCCTGGACCAAAGGAAATGCGCTTAACGCCCGAACCATCCGCATTCATCACGAAAAGCTGCTGGTTGCCGTCACGATCGGAATTAAACACAATCTGCGAGCCATCGGGCGAGAAGCAGGGCGTGACATTGATCGAATTGCTGTCGGTAAGCTCCGTCACACCGCCACCGCCCAGGCCGGTTTTCACAATCGCGGCACCGCCATTGCGCGAGACTGACATCAGCAGTGACCCACCATCCGGCGAGAAGCGCGGGCCGATCGTCATTTCTCCAAACCCGCCGACAAGTTGTGTCGCGCCGGTTTGCAGGTCAAATAGATAAACGCGGGGGTTGGTACCACCGCGATAACTCACGAAAGCCAGTTGCTGACGGGCAGGATTATACTGGGGTGAAAGCGCCATATTGGCGCCATCGGTCAGGAACTGAACATTAGCGCCGTCGTAATCCATCACCGCGAGGCGGCGGATGGGGCTGGTAACCGCCCCCGCAACCGAGATGAAGGCCACGCGGCTATCGAAATAACCCTTCTCGCCGATCATCTGCTGATAAACCGTATCCGCGATGATATGCGCGATCCTGCGCCAATTATCCGGCGTGGTGGTATAGGCCGTACCCTGCACCTGCGCCTGTTGCTGCACGTTCCATAACCGAAATTCAACGCGAAGCTGACCGCCACCGGCATCCTGCACGTCGCCGGTCACCAGGCCCTGGGCACCCAGTAATGACCAATTCTGCCACACTGGCGTGCCGTTATTCATAGAGTTTGGCACGAAGCTGGATGGATCAATCGCCCGAAACAGGCCGGAATGGCCAAGGTCATCTGAGATCACCTGAGTGATCTGCGCGCCCACGCCCTGCGTGTCGAAAGGGGCAATGGCTATGGGGATGGGGGCACTCTGGGCGCCGCTAACCTGAATAGCCGGGCCGTTATTGGAGGTAGCAGGAGCGCTCTGGGCAAACGCGGCGGGGGCGGCAAGGGTTGCGGCACCCACCGTACCCAACATGCGGCGGCGGGAAAATGGCGGCAGAATAAGACGCGTCATCATCGAACCTCTTACGGGGTGAAATTGAACAGGAATGTATTGACCTTACCAAGCATGTAAGACGGCAAGGGCAATGTCGCACATTGATAATTCTCCACAGCCGCGATCGCGCG
>JAGWIE010000071.1 GCA_028866445.1 Rhodospirillales bacterium
GCGGATGCCACCTATATCGAGCCGATCACCCCGGAGATGGTAGAAAAAATCATCCTCAAAGAAAAACCAGACGCGCTGCTCCCGACCATGGGCGGGCAGACGGCGCTTAACACCGCCATGTCCCTGGCCAAGTCCGGAGTTCTGGAAAAGCTTGGCGTGGAGCTGATCGGTGCGAATGCCGAGGTGATCGACCGTGCCGAGGACCGTTTGAAATTCCGCGACGCGATGGCGGAAATCGGCATCATGGGCCCGAAATCCGCCATCGCCCATAATCGGGAAGAAGCAGCAGCAGCCTTGGAAGTTGTGGGTCTGCCCGCTGTTATCCGCCCCAGCTTCACGCTTGGTGGCACCGGCGGTGGCATCGCTTATAACCGCGAGGAGTTTTTCGACATCTGCCTAGGCGGCATTGAGGCTTCACCCACCAACGAGGTGCTGGTGGAAGAATCCGTGCTCGGCTGGAAGGAATACGAATTCGAGGTTGTCCGCGACAAAGCGGATAACTGCATCATTATCTGCTCGATCGAGAATATCGACCCGATGGGCGTGCATACAGGGGATAGCGTCACCGTCGCCCCGGCGCTCACGCTGACGGATAAAGAATACCAGATCATGCGCGATGCCAGCATCGCCTGCCTGCGCCGCATCGGGGTGGAAACCGGCGGCTCCAACGTGCAGTTCGGCATCAACCCGGTGGATGGCCGTCTCGTCGTTATCGAAATGAATCCGCGCGTCTCGCGCTCCTCTGCGCTGGCCTCCAAAGCCACAGGCTTTCCCATCGCCAAAATCGCGGCGAAGCTCGCGGTCGGCTACACGCTGGATGAGCTACAAAACGACATCACCAAGGCCACACCTGCGTCTTTTGAGCCGGTGATCGATTACGTCGTCATCAAGATCCCCCGCTTCACCTTCGAGAAATTCCCCGGCACCCCGGCTTTGCTCTCCACCTCCATGAAATCCGTGGGCGAGGCGATGGCGATTGGCCGCAATTTCCAGGAAGCTTTGCAAAAGGGCCTGCGCAGCTTGGAAACCGGCTTCTCCGGCCTTGATGAAATGCCTGCCCCTGGCGATGGCGGCGTGGATGCGTTCCGCGCTGCCCTTTCCACCCCACGGCCAGACCGGCTGCTGATGGCGGCGCAAGCCCTGCGCGCGGGTCTTTCGGTCGAAGAGGTGCATTCCGCCTGCAAGTTCGACCCCTGGTTCCTGGAGCAGATGCAAGGCATCATCGCCACTGAAAACGAGGTGAAAGCCAACGGCTTGCCGCGCGATGCGTTTGGCTTCCGCCGCCTGAAATCCATGGGCTTTGCCGATAAACGCCTGGCGCAGCTCACCGGGCAGAAGGAAAGCGCGGTGACCGCCGCGCGGCTAAAGCTGGACGTGAAGCCGGTCTATAAACGCATCGACACCTGCGCTGGCGAGTTCGCCTCCGCTACCTCATACATGTACTCCACCTATGAAGGTTCTTACGGCACGCCTTTGGACGAAGCCGATGTATCGGACCGCAAAAAAATCGTCATCCTTGGCGGGGGGCCAAACCGCATCGGCCAGGGCATCGAGTTCGATTATTGCTGTGTGCACGCCGCCTACGCGCTGCGAGACGCCGGTTACGAGACCATCATGGTCAACTGCAACCCGGAAACCGTCTCCACCGATTACGATACCTCCGACCGGCTCTATTTCGAACCGCTGTTCGATGAAGATGTGCTCTCCCTTCTCCGCAAGGAACAGGAAAAAGGCACGCTGCTCGGCTGCATCGTTCAATATGGCGGGCAAACGCCTCTGAAGCTTTCCCAGGCGCTGGAAGCAGCACATATCCCCATTCTTGGCACCTCGGCGGACGCCATCGACCTGGCCGAAGACCGCGAGCGTTTCCAGGAACTTTTAAAAAAGCTCGGTCTGCGTCAGCCGGATAACGGCATTGCCCGCTCCACCGAGCAGGCGGAGGCCATTGCCGAGCGCATCGGCTACCCGGTCATCATCCGCCCCTCTTACGTGCTGGGCGGGCGGGCGATGGAGATTGTGTATGACCGCTCCGGGCTGGAACGCTATATGCGCGAGGCCGTGCGGGTTTCGGGCGACAATCCGGTGCTGATCGACCGCTACCTTAACGAGGCCAGCGAAGTGGACGTGGACTGCATCTGCGACGGCACGGATGTTTATGTGGCCGGCGTGATGGAGCATATCGAGGAAGCCGGGATCCATTCCGGGGATTCCGCCTGCTCCCTGCCGCCTTACTCGCTCTCGCCGGCCATCGTCGCGGAGCTACGGGCGGAAACCGTCGCCATGGCCAAGGCTTTGGGCGTGGTGGGGCTGATGAACGTGCAATACGCCATCCAGAACGACATGATCTACGTGCTGGAGGTGAACCCCCGCGCCTCGCGCACCGTGCCGTTTGTTGCCAAGGCCACCGGCGTGCCGGTCGCCAAAATCGGCGCGCTGGTGATGGCAGGGGCAAAGCTCGCCAGCTTCAACCTGGATGACAGCCTGCAGCCCCGCCATGTGGCGGTGAAGGAGGCGGTGTTTCCCTTCGCCCGCTTCCCGAATGTGGACACACTTTTAGGTCCTGAGATGAAATCCACCGGCGAGGTGATGGGGCTGGACAATAATTTCGCCCGCGCCTTCGCCAAGGCGCAGCTTGGCGCTGGCGTGAAATTGCCGCTTTCGGGTACGGCCTTTGTCTCGGTAAAAGATGCGGACAAACCCGCCATCCTGCCTGTGGCGCGCCGCCTGACAGAGTTAGGCTTCTCCATTCTGGCCACTGGCGGCACGGCCCAATGCCTGGCCGAGGCCGGAATCCCGGTAAAACGCGTCAACAAAGTGCTGGAAGGCCGCCCGCATTGTGTGGACGCCATCCGCTCGGCCGATGTGCAGCTCATCGTCAACACCGCCTCGGGGGCGCAATCCGTGGCTGACAGTTACGACATCCGCCGTTCCGCCCTCACCCATGGCGTGCCGAACTTCACCACCATCGCCGGGGCCAGGGCGGCAGCCCACGCTATCGCGGCCCTGATCGGCGGCACTCTTGATGTTGCGCCGCTTCAGTCGTACTTTCATCAATCTTTCTGACCACTGCGGGCGTTCACGCGCCCGTGGCGGTTTTTTGCGTAACTTCCAACCCATCGGGGGCCTCAGCGCCCTTGAGGAGATGCAGTGCAGAAATTTCCTATGACCGCGGCGGGCCTCGTGGCGCTTGAAGACGAATTGCGGAACCTCAAAGCGGTTGAGCGCCCGGCGATTATCCGTGCCATTGCCGAGGCCCGCGCCCATGGCGACCTTTCGGAAAACGCCGAATACCATGCCGCGCGCGAACGCCAATCCTTCACCGAAGGCCGCATCGCGGAACTGGAGGAAATCGTCTCGGCGGTGGAAGTGATCAATCCCACCTCCCTCTCGGGTGATACCGTTAAATTCGGCGCCACCGTGCTGCTGGTGGATGAGGACACAGAACAGGAAGCCACCTACCAGATCGTCGGGCTGTATGAAGCCGACATCAAGCAGGCGAAGCTTTCCGTCACCTCACCGCTGGCCAAGGCGCTCATTTCCAAGCGCGTGGGGGACACCGTGGCCGTGCCCGCCCCTGGCGGCGACCGCTCCTACGAAATCCTGAAAATCAGCTACGTCTGAGATGCTCACCTACGCGGATGTTCTGGCCGCCTCGCGGCGCATTCAGGGTGCTGTGGTTCGCACGCCCTTTTTGAAGTCGGATGCACTCTCCCGCCTGACTGGCACAGAGCTTTACGTGAAGCTGGATCACCTCCAGGCCACCGGTGCCTTCAAAGAGCGCGGCGCCGCCAACAGCATCGCCCTGCTGTCGGCTGAGGAACGCCAGCGCGGCGTTATCGCCGTTTCTGCTGGCAACCATGCCCAGGCCGTGGCACGCCATGCCCAGCTTGCGGGCATAAAAGCCACCATCGTCATGCCGCGCCATACCCCGGCCACCAAAATCACCCGCACCGCAAGCTGGGGTGCCAATGTGGTGCTGCATGGGGAAACGCTGGCCGAAGCCGCGGCTGAAGCCAGCAGGCTGGAGGCCCAGGAAGGGTTCTATTTCATCCACCCTTACGACAATGCAGCGGTGATGGCGGGCCAGGGCACCATGGCACTGGAAATGTTCGAGGATGTGCCGGATTTAGACGCGCTGGTGGTGGCCACTGGCGGCGGCGGCCTCATCTCCGGCAGCGCCGTGGTGGCGCGGCATTTGCGCCCTGAATGCCAGGTGTATGGCGTTGAGGTGGAGCATTACGCCGCCTTCGCCCAGGCACTGGCGGGCCAGGAGATTAAGGTCGGCGGCCCCACCATCGCCGAGGGCATCGCGGTGAGGGATATCGGGCAGAAACCGCTTTCCGTGTTGAAAGCGCTGGAGGTTCCGGTTCTCGTCGTCTCCGAACACGCGGTGGAAAGTGCGATCGCCGCTTATGTGGAGAATGCCAAGCAGGTGACGGAAGGTGCCGGAGCCGCCAGCCTCGCGGCGGTGCTGAGCTTTCCCGAGCATTTCCGGGGCAAGAAAGTGGGCATTTCCATCTGCGGTGCGAATATCGACCCGCGGATTCTGGCCAACACCCTTATGCGCTGCCTGCTTCGCGATGGCAGGCTGCTCCGCCTGGTTTTGGAAATGCCCGACCGCCCAGGAATGCTTGCCGAAGTTGCCAAACGCATTGGCGAACTTGGCGGCAATATCCTGGAGGTTTCGCATCACCGTCTGTTCTCCAGCCCCTCAGTGCAGGATGCACAGTTGGAAGTGATGATCGAAGCCCGCGATGCCGGGCATGGCGAGGCGATCGAAGCCTCGCTGGCGGAAGTGTTCGTTCTGCGGCGGCTTTAACCCGCCGGTATCGGCAGAACGGGCATCACCTCCACCCCCTCTCCGGGAAAAATGGTGAAGTGTGGATGGTTTGTGAACAGCGCGGCCGCTTCCTCGTGCGAGGCCGCGCGCACCACCGTATAGCCGCCCATCAGATTGCTGATATCCTCGATCCCGGCCTTGGAGACTTTTTTTGTTTTGCCAAGCGGCCCACCCATCTCAACGATGGATTCCTGGTTTGCCTGCGCCCAACCTTTCCAAGCGGCAATTCCATCCCGCATTCTCTTCTGCTGCTCCGCCTCCGGCAAAGCCTGCCACGCCACCCTTCTTGGGTTGCCTGCGCCGCCGGTGAAAATAGCAAGAAAATTCTGTATTTTATCCGTCATAGCCAGTCCTCCATCTGTTCATCTGGGCCAATTCCGGTGGCCAAGCTTCAGCCCGGCTTCATATCACGTTTTCAGCTTAAACGGCTTCGCCCTGCGGATGCTATGACCTTCTAGCGACAGAATTATACGTAATGGACGTTACAAACAGAACAACGCAGATGGCGAACAGTGCTATATCTTTGTAGAGAAATTCTCCCATAAGATTCCACGCGATCGGATCGGTGGATAGGCTCCATTTTACGACCCCCGGCGTCGTGAAAAAGAATGACCACGTGATTGCGAACGTAACGCAACCCATAAAAGCGGCAAGAGCCGAGATAAGCGGTATAAATGCGCCTGCCACCAGCAGCGCCGCAATCGTTAACTCTATAGCACCAAGGATATCCGCTTCACCCCGGATTCCAAAAACGGAAAGCCAGAAAATAAACGGACTATGGCTGATGTAGAGTGCAATGCCTTGGGCCGACTGAGGAGTGAATTTTTGGATGCCAAAAGATACGAAGATAAGCACCATGGCCCAACGAAGAATTGCAATGGGCCAGAAGGAACCTGCACCTCGTTCAGAAATTTTGAAGTATTTTGACAATTTAGATGACCTCCATTTTGGAATACCAACACCGCCTCATTAATAATGGACGGACTAGTCCAAAACAGCTCATCCGCGACCAAAATTGGACTGTCAAGTCCAGTTATGCTAAAACCATGAATATGACACGATCTTTAAAATCCCGCCCCCGCTCCGCCGCAACATCCCGTGGAGCCGCAACCAGGCACAAGATTGTTGAAGCTGCTTCGCAACTGGTGGAAAAACACGGTGTTACCGGAACCACGCTGGATGACATCATGGCCGCGAGCGGCACAAGCAAATCTCAAATTTACCACTATTTCAGAGATCGCGACGCCTTGATGGACGCAGTCGTCGAAGCGCAGTCCAAGGCTGTTTTATCGTTCCAGGAATCCTGCCTCAGTCAGGTCCGGACGGTCGATGATCTACGCGCATGGCGAAACAAGATCGTTGAAATCAACCATTTAAAACGCGGTGCCGGCGGCTGCCCAATCGGGTCTCTCGCAAGCGAACTTGCCGATCGTTCTGAATCCGCGCGTTGCGCGCTTGCGCAAAGCTTTGCACAATGGGAGGCGCATATTGCTGCCGCGCTGGAGACTATAAAGCGAGAAGGAAATCTGTCTCAGGCAGCAGATATTTCAAAATTGGCTATTGGGATCGTAGCGGCATTACAGGGAGGGTTATTGATGGCGCAGACAGACAGGACGATTCGACCTCTCGAAGTCGCTCTTGATATGGCGCTGGAGCATGTGAGTAGGCAGCTCACTGCTCCAGGCGATTATCTTCAGTAAATCGGCTCAAAAACGACCGCTACACCGCATCAGCACTTGCTATTTGCTTGGCTCGAACGGCTTCGGCACACGGTTGCCCGTTTGGCGAGTGATCATCCAGCCCGGATATTCCGGCGGCAGCACGCTCACCTCATCCAGCCGCGCCATTTCCTCTTCATTCAGCACCAGCGCCGCCGCCGCCAGATTATCGTCGAGCTGCGCGGTGGTCTTCGCCCCAATAATCACGCTCATCACCTGCGGCTTGGCCAGCAGCCAGGCCAGCGCCACCCGCGCCACGGAAACCCCGTTGGCCAGGCCAATCTCGCGCATCACCTCGATGCATCTATCGGCCCGCTCCACATCTACCGGCGGAAAATCAAAGCTCAGACGGCGGCTGTCATTCGCCTTTTCCGCCCCCGGCCCGTATTTGCCGGAGAG
>JAGWIE010000002.1 GCA_028866445.1 Rhodospirillales bacterium
GGAATTTGGCCGCCGAGCAGGATCTCCCGCTTCGCCGGATCAGCCTCAACCACCGCCACCGATACGCCGAATTCCGCGAAACAAGCGCCAGAGACGAGCCCGACATAGCCACCGCCGATAATCGCGATCCTCACCTCAGACACTCCGCTCCGCTTGTAACCGTGCCTTGCTTCTGACCCGCGCGCGAAGCCAGGGCAAGCCCCACCCAGCCCAATTCCCGCGCATCTTCTATTTTCCGCGCGTTTCCGTCATGGTCCGGCTGCATGAGTCTCTCCAGCGTTTCCGTTTTGTCATTGCCCCGCCATCTGGCCCTCATGGCGGGGCTCGCCATTTTTTCCGGCATCATCGTGCGCGTGATGATCACACTTGGCGTGCCGGACAAGCCAGACGCCCGCAAAGCCCATACCCGAACCACGCCCAAATCCGGCGGGGTTGGCATTGTTTGCGCCTTTCTTCTGGGGGTGCTGCTGCTTTACCGCTACGGCCAGGTCTCCCGCATCGCGGAGCCCTATTTCATCGGCGTTATCGCCGCCTCGCTGCTCATCGCGCTGGTTTCCATGCTGGACGATCTGCTGGACATGTCCTTCACCGTGAAGCTCGGCACACAGCTCATCGCGGCGCTGGCCGTCATTCTCTCCGGCCTGTGGGTGCACAACGTGGCGCTGCCTTTTTGGGGCTACGTAAACCTGGGCTGGGCCGGCGTGCCGCTCACGGTGTTTTTTCTGCTTTTTGTTACCAATGCGATGAATTTCATCGATGGATTAAACGGCCTGTCCGCCGGGGTAACGCTCATCGCCTGCCTGTTCCTGGCGGGCATTTCCGGCGTGCTGGGCGGGTTTTTCATTTACACCGCCTCGCTGCTGCTGGCTGGTGGGGTGCTGGGGTTTCTGCCCTTCAACTTCCCCCGGGGCCGGATTTTCATGGGCGATGTCGGCAGCCAGTTCTGCGGGTTTATGCTGGCATTGTTCGGCGTCGCCGCCGCGCGGTTCGAGCAAGTGCAGATGTCCTTCCTGCTGGTGCCGTTCCTGCTCTCAGGCGTGCTTTACGATGTCACCTTCACCCTGTTCCGGCGTTTTTTCGCCGGCGAGAATATCGCGCGCGCGCATAATGGCCATCTCTATCAGGTGGCGCGCCGCGCCGGGATGGATGCGAGGCTGGTAGCGATCCTCCATTGGCTGTTCGCGGTGCTGGGCGGGCTCACCGCCATCGCTTTCATCAGCACCCCCTCGGTCCCGCGCCTCTGGATCGGGCTGGTACCGCTGGCGGTGCAGATTGTCTGGACATTTTACGTCAGCGCCCGCGCCAGGAAAGCAGGCATCGGGCGCTGGTCCAGCTAGAAGCCGTTCTGGCGGCCGCCAAAACGCGATTTTCTGCGCTCCGGTGCTCACGTACTTCATGTACGCTCCGCTCCGATGCTCGAAAATCCCGCCCTGGACGACTCACCATAACGGCTTCTGAATCAGACTCTTTCCAAAGCCCTGGTCAGGTCGTCAGTCAAATCCTGCACATCCTCAAGCCCCACGGAAAGCCGGATGGTGCCATCGGTAATGCCGAGCTTCGCCCGCTCCTCCGCGCCGATTTTCATATGGGTCGTGGTGGCCGGATGGGTGGCGAGAGATTTCGTGTCGCCCAGATTATTCGAAATCGTGATCACCCGAAACGCGTTCATCAGCCTGAACGCCTCTTCCTTGCCGCCCTCAAGCTCGAACGTCACCAACGTGCCGCCGCCGCTCATCTGGCGCATCGCCAACTCTCGCTGGGGGAAGGAGGCCAGAGTGGGGTAGAGGGCACGCTTGATCTTCGGTTGACCATCCAGGAATTGCGCGATCGCCTCCGCTGAGTCGCTCTGCGCTTTCACCCGCAGATGCAGCGTCTCCAGCCCTTTCAGAATCACCCAGGCGTTGAAAGCTGAGAGTGAGGGGCCGGTATTGCGGAAGAATGGCTGGAACACCTCCTCGATCCATTTTTTGCTTGAAAGCACAGCACCGCCCAGCACACGGCCCTGGCCGTCCATATGCTTGGTGGTGGAATACACCACCACATCGGCACCCAGTTCCAGCGGCTTTTGCAAAAGCGGGGTGGCGAACACATTATCCACCACCACAATCGCCCCGGCCGCATGGGCAAGCTCGGAAACCGCGCGTAAATCCACAATGTCCAGCATCGGGTTGGAAGGGCTTTCCAGCAGCACCAAAGCGGTGGGTTGGCTCAGCGCCGCTTTCCAGGCGTCCATATCCGCCCCATCCACAAACACGCTTTCCATGCCGTATTGCGGCAGCAGGGTGGAGATAATCCAGTGGCAGGAACCGAACAAAGCGCGCGAGGCAACAACGCGGCTGCCCGCCTTCAACCCGCACATAATGGCGCTGTGCACCGCCGCCATGCCGGTGGCCGTGGCGCGGCAGGCTTCCGCCCCTTCAATCTTTGCCAGCCTTGCCTCCAGCATGGAAACGGTGGGGTTGGCGAAACGGGAATACTGAAAATGCTCAACCTGATTGGCAAACACAGCCTCCGCCATGTCAGCACTCTCATAAGTGAAGCCGGAGGTGAGGAACAATGCCTCGCCATTCTCATCCAGATTGGTGCGGATGCGCCCGGCATGGATCAGGTCGGTCGCAAGGCGGGTTTTCAGCGTGTCGGACATATGCGTGGCCTATCTTTGCAAACAGCATCGTCCGGCCACGGGAAACCAGGGCACTTGCGCGCCCAAAGCCTCTTTAGCGCGTTTATTTTGCACCTTCCCTTCAAGAAAACCCTAAAGGGAAGCCTCGCCGCAATCCGGCCGGACAAATCACGAGGTAAAACGCACCTACGCCCGGTGGCTTGCGTGGTCAATCCTGCCGGACTATGTACGCCGCACGGTGCGGGTATGATGTAATGGTAGCCTGCTAGCTTCCCAAGCTCGATGCGCGGGTTCGATTCCCGCTACCCGCTCCAGTTTCCCATCCGGCGGTGCCCGCCGATGATTGAAAAAACCGTAGAAATCCGCTATTTTTGAGCAGTTATCGGTTGTCGATGACTGCCCTTGTTCGCCTGCAACCGTAGAAGATGGGGGCCTAATTTTGGGGCCTTGAAAGGCCCCCACCTAATACGAGGCCCCCAGATGCCACTGACTGATACAGCGATTCGTAATGCCAAGCCCAAGGATAAAGCATACAAGGTGGCCGACTCTCAGGGACTGTACCTTTTGGTCAATCCTGGTGGCAGTAAGCTTTGGCGGGTCAAATACCGCATTAACGGCACTGAGCGTAAGCTCTCGCTGGGGGCATACCCTGAAATCACCCTTGCCGAAGCCCGCACCGCGCGCGATGCGGCGCGCAAACAGCTTGCCCACGCTATCGACCCCAACACCGCCAAACGCCAAGCCAGGATTGAGGCGAGCATTCGGGCAGGCAATACCTTTGCTAACGTGGCTGACGAGCTGATCGAGAAAAAGGGCCGTGAGGGGAGGGCCACTGCGACACTGGAGAAGCAACGCTGGCTATTGAAATTGCTTGGGCAGGATTTTGGAAAGAGGCCGGTGGCCGACATCACGCCCCAGGAACTGCTTCACGAGCTTAAAAAACACGAACGCCGGGGGCGGTTAGAAACAGCCAAGCAGCTCCGTGCCTTTGCCGGGCAGGTTTTCCGCTACGCGGCAGCGACGGCCCGGGCGGAGCGCGATCCAGCACAGCTTCTACAAGGGGCGCTGATTTCCCCGACCGTCAAACATTTCGCCGCGATTACCGACACAGCACAGTTTGGCGCGCTCTTGCGGGCGCTAGACGATTACCAGGGCGACCCCGCCGTGATGTATGCCTTGAAGCTTACGCCGCATGTCTTTCAGCGCCCTGGCGAGATACGCCAGATGGAATGGGCTGAGGTCGACTTCGACAAGGCTGTCTGGACGATACCCGAGATCAAGATGAAGATGCGCCAGCCTCATGTGGTTCCACTATCAAAGCAAGCCCTGGAGATTCTCCGTGAGGTGCGAGGCTTGTCCGGGGCGGGGCGTTTTGTGTTCCCGTCCGTGCGCACAAGAGTCAGACCAATAAGTGACAATACGGTCAACGCGGCACTGCGGCGCATGGGCTATTCCAAGGATCAGATGACGGCCCACGGCTTTCGCACCTCAGCGTCATCCCTACTCAACGAATCAGGAAAATGGAATCCTGACGCGATTGAACGCGCCCTGGCCCATATGGTGCCGGGCATTATCCGGCGTATTTACAACCAATCCGCCTATTGGGCTGAGCGGGTAGAGATGGCGCAGTGGTGGAGCAATTACTTGGACGAGTTGCGAAAGGGAGGAAATATCTGATGGCACCAAGGCAATTAACCCAGAAAAAAGCGGCTCAGGAACCAAAAGCAAGCAGAGCACAATATCTAAAAATAGAAGAAAAATCTAAAAAATCAACAAGCTTAACGCCAGAGCAAGCTGAGGAAAAAGAGTTTCCTTTAAGGCAGATTGCAGCGAACTTCATTTCCGAAGACGAAGATGATGGATTGAAGCGGCTGGACGCCTTTACCGAGAAAATTTACAATCAACATTCAAATAAATACAATTCATTAATGGCTAGAGCCGCTTGGCTTTGCGGACTTTTTGTTGTTTTAATTGTTGTGGCAACAATTATTGACCGATTAAGCACAAAGTATGGCGACCCTCTTTATCTCGTTGCCATTTTTTCGTTTTTTGGGATGCTCTTCTGCTTTTGGTCATGGCAGACTTTTCAATATGGGCGTCTTTCCGCAAAAAAATCGCAGGAAGCCTTTTATACTGAAGGTGATAAAGATATCGCCCTCAAATTAGACAGCCTTTTTAAGCACTTACAAAGCGGAAAAACACCAAAGGCTTACTTCAAGAAAAATGGATCAGACAGGTATCTTGACCAGAAGTATTTCTACGGGGGCTTGCGTTTCTTACTCTTGTCACCAGAAAGAACATATAGAGAACTGGTGTTTCAGCCGGTAAGACCATGGCCATATTCTCGTGAAATTTTCATGAGGGTGAACATAAAAACCCTAATCCAAAGGACAAATGCTAGGCCCGACAAGCGGCGAAAATCAGACCAATACGATTACAAGCGGCTGCTGCTCCTTATAATCGAACATCCGGCCCTTAAACAGATAATTCGGGGCGAACCTCGTGACGCGGGCAGACTCATAAAACTGATAACCAGCTTGAGCGATGCCGACGCTGATGAGCAAGATACGGATTTTGACGGTTTCACACCTGAACAGTCGCAGATGTATAAGTTTGTTGGAGAAGTTTTGGCTGCTATAGAAAAAAATCGGTCGCTTCCCGGTTGATTATTCAACTGCGCCTTCACCGGAATTTGTTTTAAATCAAAGCATTGCTTCCGGGCAACTCTACCGGAATTTGCATAGCGTCTGGATTGGAGTGGTCCTTTTAATATCGGACGACGTGCTGCCATCCGTGTGCAATTTGAGAGGCCTTCCAACGAACATTAGGAGGCACTCTCAAACATGGAACCGATTGCTATCTCCGTTAACGCCGCCGCCAAAGCTCTCGGGGTTGGACGTAGCTCCATTTACGTCTTGCTTAAATCTGGCAGGCTTGAGGCCATTAAGATAGGCCGCCGGACGCTGCTGACGACAGCCTCAATCAAACGGTTGACGCAAGCTCGCCCCCCATCATGAAGCGCAGGCTTGTGGCCCAGCCTTTAAAATAGGCGGGCCGCTGCGCCTTTTTCCTTCTCGTGCCCCCCTGCATTCGCGCCCCCGTGCGCGGAAAGGATACCTCTATGCCCATTTCCCAGAGCATTATCTCCCGTTTACACGCCCGGTTCCTCCCCGAGGATGTTGCCAGTTTCACCGTGCGGATGACGCCACGCATCGCCCGTTTCGTCATGCCGATCATCAAGAAGCTGATCCGCGATGACAAGGTCGGCGAGACCTACCGGTTTGCCGTGGCGTTCTGGCATCGCTGGGAGGTGCCGCCCCTCAATGTTTACCTGGGAACGGCCTCCCTCTGCCGCATCGACGGTCCTTCAACCTCTGATGAAAGAGGTTACCGCCCAGCGGGTGGCTTGGTTGAGACACTAGGCCTGACTGCACACCTCTTACCCGACGAGGCTCACAACCTTGATAACCGCATCAAGGCGGCCATCGAAACGGCCATCCGAAACTGGGCAGACGAGACGAACCGCGGTCATTGGAAAACCCTCCCCCAACATCAGTACCGGGGGGCAGAAGATGCGTAAGCCCCGGAAGTTTTGTCTCTACGAGAGCCCCGATGCTGCGCATCGGGGCAAGGAAAGAAGAACACACCACACGCACTGGCCTGCGGCTGAGCTTTGCGGTTTTTCGCGGGTGCGATCCGGGTGCGTTTGTGGCGCTTGTTCCAAACCCGGCACCATTCCAGGCATGGCCGAGGATACGCGCCGGATGCGGGGGGAAGACGGACCATGAAGTTCGTTCAGCACTCCGTGCGCATCCCCTTGGCGCTCGATAAAGCCCTGCGGCATGCTGCCCAAAGCCGCCAGATGACCCCCTATGCTCTGCTGCAACAATGTGTGCGGGCCGGGCTGGCTTCCCTTTCCGGCGAGCAGGCGGTGCCGCAATTCGCCGCCGAAATCGCCCAGGAGGTTGGAACATTGGCTGCCCGCTTGGCCCATGTCGAGCGCCTGACTGAGCGCGCGCTCTTCGTCGCCTGCGCGGCCTACGTGTACGCCCGCGCCGCCGCCGGTCCCCACGCCAACGAAACCTCCCTCACCGCTGAAATCAATGCTGCCTTTGCGCGGCAGCTCAACCTTGCCGGAGATGTGTAATGGCCAATGTGCAAAACCGCCGCGCCCACGCCGACGCTCTGCGCGCGCGAGAGCGCGCCAACGGCCAGGCCCAGTTCCGCTTCGCCGCCAGGGCGCTCGCCGTTTGCGCGGCAGGTGGCGCATTGCTTTTTGGCTGGGCAACATCCAGCGCCGGACAGGTCAAGGAGGTGGGCGAATACACGCTTGCCAGTTTCATGGCCTACATGCTGAAAGTCACGCCCGCCGACCCGGTGATGAATTTCACCTACCAAGGCCAAGTCTATCGAATTGGCGTCAAGGAGTTGGCCTGCATCCGGGGCTTCGGCGGTGACGCCATCGCTTTCGCCGAACAGCTCGCCTTGGGTGGCATAATGGGGCTTGGGGTCGGCGGTGTCTGTTTATGGATGACCGCCGATCACCGCCGCCGAAAGCAAGAAGAACTGCTGGCCGACCGCGTCATTACCGGCACACAGGTTGTCGGCGAAGACAATCTTGCACGCCTGACCGCGCCGGAAAGCCATGCCTACCCCCTACGGTTCGGCAGCGTCCCTGTCCCGTATGCCCTGGAGCCAAGGCACATTGCCATCCTGGGGACCACAGGCACGGGAAAAACCACGGCTTTGCGCCAGAACCTGGACGCTATTGAAGCACGGGGCGACACCGCCTTGATCTATGACACATCGGGGGAGTTCATCGCTCATTATTATAACCCCGAACGCGGAGACATCATCCTCAATCCCTTCGACCAGCGTGGGGCGTTCTGGAATCCATTTGATGAAATTTCTCATCCCGCCGATGCCGACCGCATCGCCCGTTATCTCATCGCCGAGACGGGCGAGGAGGACCGAGACATCTGGTTGGACACTTCCCGGATGCTTGTCGCCAACATGCTGCGTACCCTCTGGCAGGAGGGGCGGCGGTCGCCACGGGATTTACTGGACGCCTTGCAGTCCATGCCCCGTGAAAAGCTGGAACGCTGGCTGGCT
Organism: Rhodospirillales bacterium; assembly: GCA_028866445.1. Lineage (GTDB taxonomy): Bacteria > Pseudomonadota > Alphaproteobacteria > Acetobacterales > Acetobacteraceae > Acidocella. The sequence goes on from JAGWIE010000002.1 coordinate 7,736, forward strand.
CATACATCCTCGGCCCGCATCTTCGCTCAAGGGGCCGACCGTGCCACCGGCAGCGTGCTGTTCATGCTGTCGATGGCCGTCAATCTGCTTATGTTTTTGCGCGCCGCGCCACGGGAGGGCGAGACGGGCTTTTCGTTTGCCCGCTTCTTCAAGACGGTTGACGAGCGGCCAGGCCCAAAGCCCTGGATATTTGTGCCACGGAAGGAGGATTATTTTGAGGCCATGAAGCCTCTCATGGCGCTCTGGCTGGAATGCGCCGCCAGTGGCGTCTTGGGGCTTGCGCCCGCTGCCGCGCGGCGCGTGTGGTTCATTCTCGATGAGTTGGCCGACATGCCGCGCGTCGATAACCTTGCGCGGCTTCTGCCCGAAGGCCGGAAATTTGGCGCATCCGTCATCCTCACCTTCCAGACCATCGACCTGATGCGGGAGCGTTATGGCCGTGAGGGGGCGGAGGCATTGCTCGGGTGCTGCAACACCAAGCTATTCCTGCAACTGGTTGACCAGGCCAGCCGGGAGTGGGCATCCGCAACCATCGGCATAGCCGATGTGGAAATTTCCACCATCGCCGACACGCTCGACCCGAAAACAGGTAAACCCCAACAGACATTGAGTACCGCGCGTGAGACGCGCCCCGCCATATTGGAAAGTGAGCTGCGCCTGCCCAAGCATACGGCTTACCTATTATTACCGGACGGCTTGCCCGTTGCCAGAGTCAAGCTGACGGATGACCATATCCATGCCCGAGGCCCGGCCCGCCATCTGGGCTTTGTACCGGCGGATATTGCCGAAACGCTCTGGGGTGGATTGCAAGCAGTCAAGGCGGATAAGAACAAGGAAAGCGTGGCCCCTGGCCCGAGCCAGCCTCTTGGACCGGGGCCGGTGTGATGGTTGCCACCATATCGGCGCTGACCAGCGCCGCCCAAGCCGCCAGCTATTATGAGGCCGACGATTACTATGCCGAAGGAGGTTTGGCCCCATCGGAATGGCTAGGCAAAGGTGCCCAGGCGCTGAAACTGGCCGGGGCAGTGGATCGTCAGCAATTCGCCGCGCTGCTGGCGGGGCATGTCGCCGGTCAGGAGTTGGGTACGATGCGTGACGGCGAATGGGAGCACCGGCCAGGCTGGGACATCACGTTCAGCGCGCCAAAATCCGTATCGGTCATGGCGGAGGTGGCAGGCGACCGCCGCCTTATCGCGGCACATGAACGGGCGGCGCGAACCGCTCTGGACCTAGCGGAAATACATTTGTCAGCCACGCGCATCCGCGAGGATGGTGCTGTCCGGCGTGCGGCGACCGGCAATCTGGTTATCGCTTCCTTCCGGCACGGCACCAGCCGGGCGCTCGATCCGCAGCTTCACACGCATAATGTCATCCTGAACATGAGCAGGGGCGAAGCCGGGCAATGGCGCAGCCTGGAGCCTCGGGCCTTCTATCAGATGCAAAAGCAGATGGGTGCCATCTACCGCCAAGAGCTGGCTGCCGGGGTGCAGAGCCTGGGCTACGCGATTGAGCGTGGCAAGGATTCGACCTTTGAGATTGCCGGTATCGGCGACACCACGCTGGAGGCCTTTAGCCAGCGTAGCGCCGCCATCGAGGCGCGCCTTGCCGAGCGAGGCAAAAGCCGTGAACAGGCCAGCGCCGCCGAGAAACAGATCGCGGCGTTGGATACGCGGCTGGCCAAGGAGGCGGTGCCCCATGCCGAGCTGATCGGCGATTGGCGGGAAACCGCTGATACAGCCGGATGGGATGAACAGGCGCGGCGCGGGTTGATCGCCAAAGCCGAGGCACGGGCGGAATCGGCTGCCCATGGCACCGGCCATGAATTTGCCCGTGAACTGGCGGCTGACTGCGCCGTGGCGCAAGGCGCGGCCATGCTGGGCGAGCGGCAGTCTGTGTTCTCCACCACGGCCCTGCATGAGGCGGCGGGCAGGTTTGGCATGGGCCGCGTTGGGCATGAAGACATTGCCGCCGCTATTGCCCGCGCGGAAAAGACCGGCGCGCTGGAAACGCGCAAGTGCCTTGACCGGCGCGGCGTGGTGTTCGAGGGCTTCACCACCGCCGCCAATATCGCCAACGAGACGGCACTGCTGCGGCTGGAGGAACAAGGCCGCCAGCAGGTGGAACCGATCTTGTCCCCCATCGCCGCCGCCCGAGCGGTTGCCGAGGCCGAGCGGCGCAGCGCCCAGCAGGGCCATGGCTGGACCGATGAGCAGTGCGCGGCCACGGCGCAAATTCTTGGCAGCCGTAATCGCGTCATCGGGTTGCAGGGCACGGCGGGCACCGCCAAGACCTCCACCGTGCTGGCGACCATCGCGCGTGAGGCCGAGGCGCGGGGCATTCAGGTGGTAGCACTCGCCCCCACGGCATCGGCGGCGCAGGTGTTGGGTGAGGCGCTGGATAGCTGCGCCGACACGCTGGCCCGGCATTTATTGGCGTCAGGCCGCCCCTCACCCAAGGAGCGGCTTTGGATTGTCGATGAAGCCTCGCTGATCTCAGCGGCGGATGCCGCCAAGCTGTTGCGTCTGGCCGAATCCCACCGGGCGCGGGTGCTGTTGGTGGGTGACACGGCGCAGCTTGGGTCCGTTCAAGCGGGTGCCGCCTTTGCCCAGCTTCAGGGGGCGGGCATGGAAACCGCGCGCCTCACTCACATCCTGCGCCAGACCAACGAACACGCCAAGGCGGCGGTGGAGGCCAGCTTAGCAGGCGATGCCAGGAAAGCCCTGGCTGCCCTGGATGGTGGCGGTGGCCACGTCATCGAATGCGGCACCCGCGAGGCCCGCTTCGCCCGGATCGCCCAGGACTACGCCAAGTTGGACTCCAAAGAGAGGCGCAAGGCTTTGGTGGTTGAGCCATCCCGAGAGGGGCGTGACGCGCTGACTAAGGAAATCCGCCAACGTCTGGCGGAAACCGGCGCACTGCATGGTCCGGTCATTGAGGCCACGAGGCTTGTGCCGCGCGACCTGACGCGCGCCGAGGCCAAGGACGCACACAGCTACGCCATCGGAGATACCATCCGCTTTGCCAAGGATTATGCTGACAAGGGTATGTCAAAAGCGCAGGCCTATCGCGTGGTGGGCATCGACACCAAAAAGGCCGCCGTGACGCTGGCCGATCAGAAAGGTCGGGCCATCGACTGGCGGTTGCGGCAATGGGGCGCGTCGCACGCCCAGGCTTTCACCACTGAGGCGATTGAGCTGCGGGCTGGGGACCAGGTGCAGTTTACCCGCAATGACCGTGCTTTGGGCCGGATCAACGGGCAGCAGGGGGAGATCATCGCCGTTGAGCCTACCACGCGGGAGGCCAAAGTCCGGGTTGCCCGGGGCAAGATCGAGACGCTGGCGCTGGATAGCCCCCGCGACCAGCATATCGCCCATTCTTATGTCGCCACCGCCTTTGCCGCCCAGGGGCGCACGGCCGAGCGGACCTTAATCCACGCCGACAGCGCCGCCACCAACTTGTTGGACCAGAAGAGCTTCTACGTGGGGCTTTCCCGCGCCAAGGAGGCCACCGTCATTTACACCAATGACCGGGCCAAGCTGGTTGCCGCTATCGCCGAGCGCACAGGCGAGAAGCAGACTGCGCTTGGAGCGGCGAACATCGCCATTAAGGAGGTGGAAAGAACGGCTGCCCGGCCTGGGAGCATGGTACTTTAACTCTCAAACCCCTTGGTTTCGACGCCCCAATCACGCTTGCGCGAGTGACGGCAATCCCCATTGACCAGAATCCCTGACCTGGCTAACGGAATGTAACCACATATGTAACTAGCTGGTAGGCGCACAAGCATGGCAAATGGTTCCGGGGCATCCGTAATATGCATTGGTGCCGGACCAGCCGGGTTAACTGCTGCCTACCTACTAAGCCGTAGTGGTGTTCGCGTTACGGTCCTGGAGCAAGACCCAACCTATGTTGGCGGCATATCCCGTACCGAGACCTATAAGGGGTTTGCCTTCGACATTGGCGGGCATCGTTTTTTCTCAAAGTCACAAGAAGTTGAACGGCTCTGGGACGAGATTCTCGACGAAGGTTTTTTGACCCGCCCGCGCAAATCCAGAATCTATTACCGGGACAAGTTGTTTGATTATCCCCTGCGGGCTTTCGACGCGTTGTCCAAGCTCGGCGTGGCCGAGGCGACACGATGCATTTTTTCCTATGCCAAGGCCCGCCTACATCCTGTCGCCCAGCCGCGGAATTTCGAGGAATGGGTGACAAACCAATTCGGCAGGCGCCTGTTCCAGATATTCTTCCGTACTTATACCGAGAAAGTCTGGGGTATGGCCTGCACGGAAATCTCTGCTGACTGGGCTGCTCAGAGAATCAAGGGCCTGTCTCTCTTCAAGGCCATCTGGCATGCTTTGATGCCACAAAAACGGAACACATCCCGTAAGGCAGTCATCAAGACCCTAATTAACAGTTTCCGCTATCCCAGGCGCGGGCCGGGAATGTTGTGGGAAGCCGCTGCCGTGAAGATTGAACGGCAAGGCGGCAGCATCATCAAAGGTATGAAGGTTATCGAAATCACCCGCGAGGATAACGAGAATTGGAAGGTGACGGCGCAGGATCAGAGCGGCACCAATCATGAGTTCCACGCACGGCATGTGATCTCCACCATGCCCATGCGGGAATTGTCGCATGCTTTGCGGCCCGGTCTGCCCATTGCCGCGCAGCAAGCCGCAGATGCGCTGAAATACCGTGACTTCCTCACTGTTGCGCTGATTCTCAAAGACAGGAATGTTTTTGATGACAACTGGATTTACATCCACGACCCAGGTGTGAAGGTGGGACGAATCCAGAATTTTAAATCCTGGTCACCTGAAATGACGCCCGATCAGGCATTGAACTGCTACGGGTTGGAGTATTTTTGCTTCGAGGGTGACGGAATCTGGTCCGCGCCAGATGAGGAACTCGTGGCCCTAGGCACCAGGGAGCTGGTCAAGCTCGGTCTTGCTTCGGCGGAGGATATTGTGGAAGGTGTCGTGGTTCGCCAGCCCAAGGCGTATCCCGTCTATGATGACCATTACCTGGACAACGTGGATAAGGTCCGGCGTGCCATGGAACTTGATTATCCCAATTTGTGCCTCATAGGCCGCAATGGCATGCACAAATATAATAACCAAGACCATGCCATGATGACGGCGATGCTTGCCGTGGAGAATATCCTCGCAGGCCGTCAGATATATGATTTGTGGAAGGTCAACCAGGACGCAGAGTATCACGAAGAGCAGGACGGCGCGAAGCAGGCGAATTATCGCCGGGTCTATCAGCAAGTGAGTCAAGCATCTCCGCCTGTTCCACTGCCTGCAAGGCCGGTGCTTGGCGATAGTTAGGGGTAAGGCTGAATGACGACATGCCTGATTACTGGTGGAGCAGGCTTTTTCGGAAAAATCCTGAAGCAACGTGCTCTAGCGCGGGGTTTTCAATGCGTCAGCGTGGACCTTGAGGCGGATGAGGACACACACCCTCGGTTAATTTCCATACAGGGCGATATTCGTGATTCAGCCCTCATGGAAAAACTTTTTGCGGAACACCGCTTCGAGACAGTCTATCACTGCGCAGCAATTCTCGCGCACACAAAGGTTCAGCGGGATTACCTATGGTCGTGCAATGTTGATGGAACAAGGGTTATTGCCGGCCTAGCCGAGAAATATCAGGTTCGCCATGCGGTCTTTCTGTCATCAAATTGCCTTTGGGCAAAGAATTTCGGCAGGCCAGTTCGGGAGAATGACGCCCCGGAACCTGTGGAGATTTATGGTAGGTCGAAATGGGAGGGAGAAAAGATATTTCAAAGCTACGGCAATAGCTTCCCAACGGCAATCATACGCTGCCCAACTATCATGGATGAGGGGCGTCTCGGATTATTGTCCATTTTATTTGAATTCATCGATGAAGGCCGAAAGCTGTGGCTGGTGGGGGACGGCTCTAACAGATACCAGTTTATCTATGCGCAAGACCTTGCATCGGCGTGCATAATGGCAACGGAAAAGAAGGCTGAGGGCGTTTTTAACATTGGGTCTGATGACGTTAAGTCGTTCCGTAAAGTCTATCAATACGTACTCGATCACGTGAAGACGGGCGCAAGGTTAGCCCATTTGCCGAAGGGCCCTGCTCTATGGGGTATGCGCCTTGGACACGGGTTAGGGCTTTCGCCGCTCGGGCCATATCAATACAAGATGATCGCCGAGGATTTTCTGTTCGATACGTCAAAAATAAAAGATAAACTAGGTTGGCGTCCGACCCTGAATAATGAAGAGATGCTCTTGAAAGCTTATGAATATTACCGCCGCAACAAACGAGACATTTTTTCAAGAAAGAATGTCTCTGCTCACAGGCAGGCGGCAAAAATGGGCATCATCCGGCTGTTGAAATGGGCTAGTTAGGATGGGAGTGTTTGCACTTATTAATAGATTACGGTTTCGTGAAATAAACGAGCGTACTTCCGGACAAGCAAAGGATACAGACCGGGCATTTCTTGTCGTTGGCCTCATGCTGATCGCAGCACTTTGGCTTGCGACACGCCAATATTTTGGAATAATAGCGGATTCACGCTTTTATACTGTTCAGGCTCTTAGCGCGCTTTTACCGAGCAGGTTCGCAAACGATCTCTATTTTCAATACGGTTCACAAGATCAGTTCACGATATTCACCAAGATTTATACCCCCTTCATTTCGGTTTTTGGCTTAGCATACGGCAATCTAATACCAACTCTTTTGGCCGAGTTCTTGTGGCTTTGCGGGGCAGCATTCCTTTTCCATTCCCTAACATGGAACTTGAGAACCTCTTTTTCGGCCTTTGCATCTCTCATTATCCTGCCCGGCAGCTTCGTTTTTCTTTCCTATGGAGAACCATTTCTGACGCCGCGTCTGGTAACAGAGGCGCTTATATTCGGGGCGCTTGGTTGTATGCTGCGCGGTTGGGTGCTGAATGCCTGCGCCATTTTTTTGGTTTCTGTTTTTGTTCATCCGCTGATGACTCTTCCTGGCCTTTCGGTTTTTTTTCTTTACGAAACACTGAAGCGCCCATGGTTATTATCGGTGGCTTTAATTGGCATTTGTCTTGGGATTGGGCTGGCTATCCTGAATATCCAACCGTTTTCAAGACTCCTGGTCAGTTTCGATCCTATATGGCTTCATATAACTGAAGTGCGAGATGGTTTTGCATTCGTTTTAAAATGGACTTTTATATCCAAGATTCAGGCGTTGAACATTTTTTCCTTGGCGGGCCTGACGTTACTCTTCTTGAAAGGTCAAGAGCGGCTATTTTTGGCCCTGGCCATGATCGTGGCTTTTCTGGGCATTTTGGTTACATTCATTGGCGGCGATCTTCTGCACAATATTTTGATCGTCAACATTCAGGCTTGCCGCGCGCTGATACTTCTAGCCGCAGTCACGAACCTATTTCTCGGAAAAATTTTAATATCTCCCGATGAAGATACACCTCGCGGTCAATCCCGTTTTGTTTTGTTGCTGAGCATCGCAGCACTCGCCTTATCTCGCTTTTTTGTGGATTATATTTTATTTGTCTTACCCCTCTGTAGTTTAGGCTTTGTATTGCTTGCTATCGAACGCACGGCCTGCAAACCCGCATCGAAAATCGGGTACCTTTTAATTATCGTTTATCTGTCGGTTATCCTAGCTCTTACCCCAATTGCGCTAAGGGCTTCATTTGCAAATACACTGGCGATATCTTCTGGGATATGGCCCTGGCTGGCCTCTCTGTTCGTGAGCGCCTCTGCTTTGGCGGCGCTTTATATCCTGGGCCGATATCCCACCAGGACGGTTCCCCGCTTTTTGGTTTATGGCAGCACCCTACTGCTGATAATTTCTATAACCAACTGGGACCAGCGCTCGCCATGGATAAAATTTGTCGACAATGCCTCCCCTCCAGCGGATTTGGTCGCTGCTCTTCCTGCAAATGCGCCCATTTACTGGGAAGGGGATGTTACTGTCCCGTGGTTCCTTCTCAAACGAACCAGTCAGCTTTCTTGCGGCCAGGGGACCGGTGTTATGTTTTTTCGTAATACGGCCATTGCCTATCAGGCGCGGTATCAAATTTTTGCCCGGCTTGGGGCGTTGGATTTTGGAAGGGATCAATTCTGCCCCGCGCCTAAGCTGTCCTCCCCGCCCGCCGTGGATTTAAAGAACCTAGCCTATGTCTGCCGTAATCAAACAGGGCTTGGCGCCTTGGTCCTGACAACCCTAGCCCCGGATGCGCCGCACCATGTCTGGACCGCACCCGTACCCTTCCAATACACAAGGCAGGTCGATGGAAAGCCGGTGCAAGTTAAAACAAACAAATTCTACATCTACCGATGCAATGAGTTGCTGCATCTTCCTGCCTCATAGTGAGAGGCTTCTTCTCCCTCCGCTTATGCAGAAAAAACCCCGATAAATGGGATCGACTCCATGAATTCGTCTAACGTTCCAGCTTCCACGCAAAGTACCAACCGAACATTCCTTATCGTCAGCACGATACTGATCGCGGTGCTCTGGTTGTCAACACGTCCCTATCAAGGGATCATTGACGATTCACGTTTCTATACTGTGCAGGCGTTGAACGCTCTCCTGCCCGGGAGATTTTCGAACGATCTTTATTTTCAATATGGTTCGCAAGATCAGTTTACGATCTTTACCAAGATCTATGCACCGTTCATTTCAGCTTTTGGTTTGTCATCGGGCAATCTTATTCTTACCCTATTATCCCAAGTTTTTGCTGCCAGTGGGGCAATTTTTTTTTCGTATACCCTGATTAGGGACTGGAGAATTTTATTTATTTCTCTAGCAGCACTTATTCTTCTGCCGAATTCTACCTTTTTTATGTCCTATGGCGAGCCATTTCTAACCCCCCGTTTAATGGCTGAGGCTCTTACGTTTTGGGGGCTGGGTTGCATGCTGAATAGGTGGATATTCAGTGCAGTAGCTATTTTTATTGTCTCCACTTTAATTCATCCTTTGATGACAATACCGGGTATTGCGGTTTTTTTCTTTTACGAAGCCATCAAAAAGCCATTCCTTTGGATAGGAGCAATTCTTGGGGCTGTCATTTTCCTGGGCTTAGCTTTCTTGGGCATGCAACCATTTGCCAAATTGTTAATGTGTTTTGATCCAGCTTGGCTTCACACCACAAAAATACGTAGCTTTTATTGCTTTGTTACAGGGTGGAATCTGCAACTATGGACGCTTGCGCTCAATAGCGCTTCCACAAGCCTATTCGCCATGCTTTTTTTTAAGGGTCGTGAGCGCCAAATTCTCATCCTTGCTTTAACCGTCATGATTTTTGGTACGCTTGTTACTTATATTGGCGGCGATCTGTTCCGTAATGTTCTTATTGTAGATATTCAGCTTTGGCGTTCGATGTGGCTTTTAAACGCCTTGACGAGCCTGTTTTTAGGTAAAATTCTAATGTCTTCTGGAAACGACGGGTCTAAAGGGACAACCTATTTTATCCTATGTGTGCTTGTTATCATCCTCGCGCTGTCGGCTTTCTTCGAAGCGTTCATTTTGTTTGTAACTCCCCTCTGTCTTTTGGGAATTTGGGTTTATATAGTCGAAAATCGAACCAAAGGCCAAATTTCTCGAATAGGAAAGCGCCTGATTACAGTATATCTATCTGTAATTTTCGCCTTTGCCATTATCGCGTTGAAGGTCTCTCTAGACAATTTGTCTACAACTCATTTCGCGCTTCTGCATCACTTGATCGGTTTATTGGCCATCATCACTGCGGGGGGACTTCTTTTTGCGTTGTGCCGTCGATCTTCAGTTACGGTGCCCAGGTTTGTGGTTTATGCAAGCGCATTTTTGCTTCTGACCTCCGTAGCTAATTGGGATCAGAGAACGCCTTGGACAAAGTTTGTCGATACAACAAGTACTCCACCGGCAGATTTGGTTGCTGTGCTTCCCCAAAATGGCGCCATTTATTGGGATGGCGACGTTACAGCCCCATGGTTCCTTCTCAAACGAGCCAGCCAGTTTTCCTGTGATCAGGGAACAGGCGTTCTGTTCTCCCACGGAACGGCTATTGCCTATCAGACGCGGTATCAAATTTTTGCACGACTTGGGACGCTGGATTTCGAAGAAAATCAATTTTGTCCGATGCCGAAATTCTCTTCCGAGCCCGCAGTAACCCTTAAGAATTTGACCTATGTATGCAAAAGCCAGCCTGGCCTTGGCGCGTTGGTGCTGACAACCCCCGCGTCAGATGCTCCAGCCCGCATCTGGACTTCCCCTGTAGCTTTTCAGGCTATCCGTCAGATCAACGGGAGACAGACGCGACTTAAGACAGACAAATTTTATATTTACCGATGCGATGAATTGTCTCATCTTCCCGCATCATGACTATGTTTCCCTGCCCGCATGAAAGGCCGGTCAAAGTCAAACAAAATATGTAGTAAATTGAATTTTGGGGCTTTCTTGGGGGCCTTGATAGAAACCGAATTTTAAAAAACAATGATTTTCCAAACGGCTATGGATTATGATTCGATTCCCGCTACCTTTTATTTCCAAGGGTCCTCCGGCCAGTCATGCTTCGGGTAGCGCCCGCGCATGTCGCGCCTGGCATCGGCCCAGCCGCCGCGCCAGAACCCCGCCAGGTCAGCCGTGATCGCGATGGGCCTTTGCGCCGGGGAGAGCAGCGCCAATTGCAGCGGAATTTTGCCCCCCGCGAGCATTGGCGTGGCGTCTGTTCCGTAAAAAACCCGCGCGCGGGCGGAGGCCACCGGCACGGGGCCAGAATAATCCACCCGCACCCGCCCGCCTTTCAGGTTCAGCTCGGCGGGCAAATCCCTGTCCAGCCGCGCGGCTTGCTCATGCGTTAGCTGGGCGCGGAGAAGCTGGTACATGTCCAGGCTTTTCGCCTCGCGCAAATTTGTCATGCCGGCCAGATACGGTGCCAGCCAGGCTTGCACACTGGCCGCCAAAGCGGCGCGGGAGAGATCAGGGTAGGTTTCGTCCACACCGCGCATCACCGCCACCCGGGCGGAAAAATTTTCCGCCGCTTCGGTCCAGTCCAGTTGCTCCAGCCTGGTGGAAAGCGCCTGCGCCAACGTCGCCTGAATTTCCTCCGGTGCTGGCGGGGCGGAACGGTCGCTAAGAACAAGATTCCCCAGCCGCACACGCTCGCGGACCGAAACCGCACCGCTCACCGGGTCAAACCCTGTCTCACGCGTGGTTTTGCAGCGGGCTTGCAGAAAATCCGGCAGAGCTTCCGCATCCAACGCAGCCCCCAGGCGGATTTTGGAGCCTTTGCCATCCAACGCCGCCACGGCGATGAGCCGTGCGCGGGCCAGAGGGTCTGACGCTGGAAGATTGCCGGAGCCACCGCCGGCCAGCCGGTAAGACCCCGCCTCGCCGCGCGCCTGGCCAATCCGGTCCGGGAATCCCGCCGCCACAATCGGGCCGGGCGCCCCGAACCCAGGCATGGCCTCAACCCCCAGCCGGTTGCGGTAGAGTTTGGCGGCATGGCGCACGCGGGAGAGAATGGCCCTGTCCCCTTCCCCGCGCCCAGCCAATGCTTCCAGCCGCAGAGTTAAATCCGCCGAGGCGGTTTGAGGCAGAAAATCCCGCTCTTCCAGAATCGCGGCGATGTCGGCGGCCAAGGCGCGGGTGGGCTTGTCGGGCGCCGCCAGCATCATCGCGGCCAAACGCGGCTCGGCCCGCAGCCGCGCCATCTCCCGACCTAAAGGCGTGATTCTGCCCGCATCATCCAGCGCGCCAAGGCTGACAAGCAAGGCAGCGGCGGCTTTCACAGCGCCCTCCGGCGGTGAGTCCGCAAAAGGCAGATCACCAGGCGCTTCGCCCCAGGCGGCACAGGCCAAAGCGAGACCGGAAAGTTCCGCGGCGAAAATCTCCGGCCGGTCGAAGGGCGGCAGCCCACGGTTCAGCGCCTCGGACCATAGCCTTATCGCCACACCAGGCCCCAACCGCCCGGCGCGCCCGGCGCGCTGCGTGGCGGCGGCGCGAGAAATGCGCTGGGTGGTCAGGCGGGTGAGACCGGAGGACGTGTCCAGCACCGGGGCGCGGCGATACCCGCCATCAATCACAATCCGCACCCCCGGCACGGTGAGCGAGGTTTCCGCAATGGAGGTGGAAAGCACCACCCGCCGCTCCTGATGTTCCCGCAGCGCCTTGTCCTGCGCCTCGCGGGAAAGGTCGCCATGCAATGGCAGCACCAAAGCCGGGCAGCGGTCCAGTGCTTGCTCGGTACGCCGAATTTCCGCCATGCCGGGGAGAAAGACGAGAATATCGCCAGGATGCTCCACCAGCGCCTCCCGCACAGCCTTCGCCGCCGCCTCCGGCAAATCACGCGGGGACATAAGGTCGCGTTTCGCCTGCTTCACCTCCACCGGAAACATCTTGCCCTCGCTGGCGATGATGGGCGCTGCCAGCAAGCCAGCGAATTTCTCCGCCTCGGCGGTGGCGGACATGGCGAGGATCCGCAACTCCGGCCGCAGGCTGCGCTGCAAATCCCGCACCAGAGCCAAAGCGAGGTCCGCTTCCAGGCTGCGCTCATGGATTTCATCGAAAATCACCAAAGACACGTCAGAGAGTCCGGGGTCGGAGAGCAAACGAGAAGTGAGCAGCCCCTCGGTGATCACCTCGATCTGGGTTTTTGGTCCCACCGCCGTTTCCAGCCGGGTACGGTAGCCCACACGCTCGCCCGCCACCTCGCCCAGCAGCTCGGCCATGCGCATGGCGGCGGCACGGGCGGCCAGGCGGCGGGGCTCCAGCAGCAGAATTTTGCCCAAGCCCGCCTCAAGGGCTGCCAGCGGCACCAAAGTGGTTTTGCCAGCACCCGGCGGGGCCACCAACACGGCATTGCCGCCATCGGGTTTCAGGGCGCGCAGCAATTCCGGCAGGGCTTCGGTAACAGGAAGATCAATCATGCCGCGCCCTGGTATCAGAGCCGCCGCTTTCATGCGATATTTCAGCCAATGCGGTTTCTGTTCCTGTGCTTTCTGCTGCTCCTCCCCCGGCTGGCATTGGCCGCCGCCAGCGCGCCCTTCACCTCACCGCAGGATGAGGTGCGGCTGATCTCGGCCACAAACCAAGCGCAGAATGGCATTGTGAAGCTGGCCATGGAATTCAACCTCAAGCCCGGCTGGCATATTTACTGGAAAAACCCCGGCGATGCCGGGCTGCCACCGCAGGTTATAGCGGCGGCACCAATTACGCTTGGGCCCATCTCCTTCCCGCCGCCGGTGTTTTTCTCCCAAGGGGGCGTGGGGGCTTATGTGCTTTCGGGCCATGTCGTTCTGCCGTTCACCGCCAGAAACATGGGCAACAGCCTAACCCTGCAGGCGCGCTGGCTGGTCTGTTCGGATATCTGCATACCTGAACATGCGGCCTTCACCTTGAGCCTGAATGGTGGGGCCTCGGCCGAAGCCGGGCTGTTTCCTGTTGGTCCCGCCATTATGCCCTCCCCCTATGCGGCGCATCTGGCACCAGATGGCACGCTGAGCCTGACCGGGATCACCGCCACGCAGGTGAAATCCGCCCGGTTCTTTCCGGATTCCGCCACAGTGCTGGTAAACAACGCGCCGCAACCCCTCTCCTTCAGCGCGGATGGCGTGCAACTGCATCTGAAGCTGAGCGGGGCCGCACCCGCTGCGCTTTCCGGCGTGGTGGAACTCACCGACCCAAGCGGCCAGATGCAGGCGTTGAGCCTGACGGCAACGCCTTTACCGCCCGCAACCCACGCGCCCTGGTGGCTGTTGGCGCTGGTGGGCGGACTGTTGCTGAACCTGATGCCCTGTGTGTTTCCGGTACTGGCGATGAAGGCCGTGGCCTTTGCCCGGATGGGCGGCGCGGCGCATGGGCATATCCGGCGCGAGGCGCTGGGCTATACGGCGGGCGTGCTGGTTTCCATGGCCGCTCTGGGGGCCGTACTGCTGGGCTTGCGGGCGGCGGGCGTGGCCGCGTTCTGGGGCTTCCAGTTCCAGTCTCCCATTTTCGTAGCCCTTGCCGCCTGGGTGATTCTGGCGGCGGGGTGGAGCCTGGCGGGGCTGTTTCATCTTTCCATGCCGGGATTTATCGGGCGGGTTCCGGCCCAACATAGTTTTTTCACCGGGCTGCTGGCGGTGCTGGTGGCCACACCCTGCACGGCACCGTTCATGGGCGCGGCCATCGCCGCCGCGCTAACCCTGCCCGCTATGGCCGCCATCGGGTTGTTTCTGGCGCTGGGGTTGGGGCTGGCCTTGCCGGTTCTGCTGCTGGCGGCGGCTCCACATCTGGCCGCTGCCCTGCCGCGCCCCGGCAAATGGATGGCGGTGGCACAGAAAATTCTCAGCCTCCCGATGTTCGCAACCTTCCTCTGGCTGAGCTGGGTGCTGTTCCGGCAGGCTGGCGCGCCGGGGCTGGCGTTGCTGCTTCTGGGTGCGCTTGCGCTGAGCTTTGCCTTGCCGCGCCGGCCGGTTTTCGCGGTGATGGTTCTGCTGCTGCTGCCGTTTTTCCATGCCGCACCCGCTGGCGCTGCCCTCACCTTGCCCGGCGCGCAGCCCTATAGCGCGGCGGCACTGGCCAGTTTACGCGCCGCCGGGCGGCCTGTGTTCATCGACCTCACTGCCGCCTGGTGCATCACCTGCCAGGTGAATGAGCGCGACACCCTGGCCACCGCCCCCGTGCAAGCCCTGTTCAAGGCCAAAAATGTGGCGGTTTTGGTGGGCGACTGGACAAACCGCAACCCCGCCATCACAGCATTTCTGGCTGCCAACCACCGCGCCGGGGTGCCGCTTTATCTCTATTACCCGCCCAATTCCGCGCCTGAGAGTCTGCCACAGCTGCTCACCCCTGATATCATCAAAAACGCGCTCTCTGGTTAAAACTTCGCAAAGCCCATTGCAGCGGAGCCCCATTACGCGCAAAAGTCTTTAAGTTTTTTTGACGGACGCCAAGGACTACAGGATGCAAGATGTCTCCAGCGCGACTCTAGCCGGCCCGCGCGCGAAACTGGATGCGGATACCATTCGCGCCACTTATTCGCGCTATGCGAAATCCTACGATAGCTGGTTCGGCGTGATCTCTCGCGCCGCCCGCCATGCCGCCGTGGCCGCGGTTAATGCAGCGCCGGGCACCAAAGTGCTGGAGGTGGGGGTGGGCACCGGCCTTGCTTTGCCACATTACGACGCCACGAAGCGCATTACCGGCATCGACCTTTCCCGCGAAATGCTCTCCCTCGCCCGGGACCGGGTGGCCGAAATGGGGCTGCGCCATGTGGAGGCGCTGGAAGAGATGGACGCCCAGGCCACAAGCTTTGAAACCGGCAGCTTCGATGTGGCCGTGGCGATGTTCGTGGCCTCCGTGGTGCCAGATCCACATGCCTTGGTGAAAGAGCTGCGCCGGGTGGTGAGGCCGGGCGGTAAAATTCTGTTCGTGAACCATTTCGCGCGGGAAAGCGGGCCCATCTGGTGGGTTGAACGCGCCATGGCCGGTGCCTCCGGCCCGCTGGGCTGGCACCCGGATTTCCGGCTTGGCCACATGTTCAGCCGCGCGGATTTAGCCGTTGCCAAGGTGCAGAACATGAAGCCGCTGGGGCTGTTCCGGCTAGTGGATCTGCCTAATTAAACGACCGATATGGGCCGGGTGGCGGCGGCGCGCAGGCTAATTTACATCAAATCCCAATAGCCTGGCAGTCGTAAGCCGGGAGTGCCAGGATTTCTTGACTTACCCGCATTGACCGGGCTAAACCGCTGGCACTCCTGAAATGGGAGTGCTAACAGCCGCGGTGCCGCAGATTGGGCCGGACAGGCTGGAAAGCTTTTAAGACATAATGTTTAGGAGCGATCATATGGCGAATTTCCGCCCCCTGCACGACCGTGTCGTCGTGCGCCGCATTACCGCCGAAGAAAAGACCGCGGGTGGCATCATCATCCCCGACACCGCCAAGGAAAAGCCGCAGGAAGGTGAAGTTGTGGCCGCTGGTTCCGGCGCGCGCAACGAGGCCGGCGCGATCGTGGCGCTGGATGTGAAGGCGGGTGACCGCGTGCTGTTCGGCAAATGGTCCGGCACCGAGGTCAAGATCAACGGGGAAGACCTGCTGATCATGAAAGAATCCGACATTCTGGGCATCATCGCCGCTTAATTTAACGCGGCCTGATTCAGACTGCGCGGCGATGCCGCTCCGTCATCAGGACGCTCATTCATAAGGAGCTAATATCATGGCTGCCAAAGACGTACGTTTTGGTTCAGACGCGCGCGACCGTATGCTGCGCGGCGTCGATACCCTCGCCAATGCCGTTAAGGTGACACTGGGCCCCAAGGGCCGCAATGTCGTCATCGAGAAGAGCTTCGGCGCCCCGCGCATCACCAAGGACGGCGTGACCGTCGCCAAGGAAATCGAACTGTCCGACAAGTTCGAGAACCTCGGCGCGCAGCTGATCCGCGAAGTTGCCTCCAAGACCAACGATCTGGCCGGTGACGGCACCACCACCGCAACCGTGCTGGCCCAGGCCATCGTGCGCGAAGGCGTGAAGGCCGTTGCTGCCGGGCTGAACCCGATGGATCTGCGCCGCGGCATCGACAAGGCGGTTGCCGCCGTTGTGGATGAGCTGAAGACCCGTACCAAGAAAATCACCACCCCGGCCGAAACC
Organism: Rhodospirillales bacterium; assembly: GCA_028866445.1. Classification (GTDB taxonomy): domain Bacteria; phylum Pseudomonadota; class Alphaproteobacteria; order Acetobacterales; family Acetobacteraceae; genus Acidocella. Next base: position 24,313 of record JAGWIE010000002.1, read on the forward strand.
GCCCAGGTTGGCACCATCTCCGCCAATGGCGAGACCGAGATCGGCGAGATGATCTCCCAGGCCATGCAGAAGGTCGGCAATGAGGGCGTGATCACGGTTGAGGAAGCCAAGGGCATCCAGACCGAGCTTGACGTCGTCGAGGGTATGCAGTTCGACCGCGGCTATGTCTCTCCGTATTTCATCACCAACCCGGAGAAGATGATCGCGGACCTCGACAGCCCGTACATCCTCATCTTTGAAAAGAAGCTCTCCCAGCTTCAGCCGATGCTGCCGCTGCTGGAATCCGTCGTGCAGTCCGGCAAGCCGCTGCTGATCATCGCTGAGGACGTTGAGGGCGAAGCCCTGGCAACCCTGGTGGTGAACAAGCTGCGTGGCGGCCTGAAGATCGCCGCTGTGAAGGCCCCTGGCTTCGGTGACCGCCGCAAGGCCATGCTGGAAGACATCGCGATTTTGACCGGTGGCCAGGTGATCTCCGAAGACCTCGGCATCAAGCTGGAAACCGTGACCCTGAACATGCTGGGCCGCGCGAAGAAGGTGCTGATCGAGAAAGAGAACACCACCATTATCGAAGGCATCGGCGCGAAGGACGACATCACCGGCCGCGTCAACCAGATCCGCGCGCAGATCGAGGAAACCACCTCGGACTACGACCGCGAGAAGCTGCAGGAACGCCTGGCCAAGCTGGCCGGCGGCGTTGCCGTTATCCGCGTCGGCGGCGCTTCCGAGGTTGAGGTTAAGGAGCGTAAGGACCGCGTTGACGATGCGCTGCACGCCACCCGCGCCGCGGTTGAGGAAGGCATTGTGCCCGGCGGCGGTGTCGCCCTGGCGCGCGCCTCGCTCACCCTGGCTTCACTGAAAGGTGACAACACTGATCAGCAGACCGGCATTGAGATCATCCGCCGCGCCATCCAGGTGCCGCTGCGCCAGATCTCCGAGAATGCTGGTGAAGACGGTGCAGTCATTGCCGGCAAGGTGCTGGAAAACGGCGAATACACCTTTGGCTTCGACGCGCAGAGCGGCGAATACAAGAACATGGTTTCCGCCGGCATCATCGACCCCACCAAGGTTGTGCGCACCGCGTTGCAGGACGCCGCTTCCGTGGCTTCGCTCATCATCACCACCGAAGCCGGTGTGACCGAGCGCCCCGAGAAGAAGGCCCCGATGGGCGCGCCCGACATGGGTGGCATGGGTGGCATGGGCGGCATGGATTTCTAATCCAGCCTCTCAGGTTGAAACGGAAAACCCCGGTGGAAACACCGGGGTTTTTTGTTGGGCATTGAAATGCCGCCAGCCCTTCTCTAAACCCTACCTCATTTAACCGCGTTGAAAGCACCCTCCCGCTTGGAAAAACTCGCATTGAATGAGCGCCTGAACACGCTGGGTGCGGGCTTGCGCTTCGCGGGCAAGGCCATCTTCACGCGCTATACGCCGCTGCTGGCGCAAATGGTGGTGACGCGCCGCTGCAATCTGGCCTGCGGCTATTGCAATGAATACGACGATTTCTCCGCACCGGTGCCGCTGGAAACGCTGCTGAAACAGGTGGACCATCTGGCAAAGCTGGGCACAGCTTCTCTCACCGTAACCGGAGGGGAGACGCTTCTGCATCCCGATTTGGACAAGGTGATTAAATATGCCCGCGATAAGGGCATGATCGTGACGATGATTACCAACGGCTTCAAGCTCTCCAAAAGCTGGATCGAGCGGCTGAACGCGGCGAAGCTGCAAGGGATGCAGATTTCCATCGATAATCTGGTGGCCGACGATATTTCGATGAAAAGCCTCTCCTCGGTGGAAGGGCGACTGAAGCTGCTGGCCGAGCACGCCAGGTTCAATGTGAACGTGAACTCAGTGCTGGGTGTGACCGGCGAGCGCACGCAGGATATAATCACCATCGCCGAGACGGCGGCTAAGTATGGCTTTCAGCATTCAGTGGGTGTGCTGCACGACCATTCCGGCGCGCTAAAGGCCCTCTCCGATGCGCAGATGGCTGCTTATAAAAAGGTGACGGAAATCTCGCCCTCAATGGTGCATACGCTGAACTACAAGCTGTTTCAGCGGAACCTGATGCAAGGCAAGCCGAATGATTGGAAATGCCGGGCCGGGGCGCGCTATCTTTACATCACCGAGGACGGCAAGGTGCATTACTGCTCTCAGCAGCGCGGCTATCCGGCGATTCCATTGCTGGAATACGGGCTGGATGACATCAAGCGCGAATACCATACCAAGAAAGATTGTGCGCCCACCTGCACTTTAAGCTGCGTGCATCAGATGAGCTTGTTTGATGGTTATCGCGGCAAGCAGCATCTGGCGGAACCCGCAATAGCCTGAACGCCACCCGGCATGATGCGCGGGTGGCTGGGCAACCCTGAAATTCAGAAACCGCCCTCGAAGGCAATCTCCGTAACCGGCTTGCGTGGGCTTGGTGTTTCGCGCGCCTGCAAGGCTTCCGGCAGCAAGGTTTTCGGCCCTAATTTACCTATCGCAATGGCGGCTTCCACTCTGTACCCGGCCGGTACTTTCAGTTCGGTGTAAACCTTCTCCATCTCTATGCCGACCATGCCATGCGCATGCCAGCCCATGAAAGCCGCTTGCAAGGCAAGATAACCCCAGGCCGCACCGGCATCGAATGAATGGCTATGGGAGGGAACCGGCGAATCTTTACCCGGCACGGCCATCGTTTCCGACGAGACAACAAACACCAGGGCGGACGCGGTTTTGGCCCAACTCTGGTTGAACGGGTTCAGCAACCCCAAAAACTTGTCCCAATGGGTGTTATCGCGCCTGGCATACAAAAACCGCCAGGGCTGAGAATTATAGGAAGAAGGCGCCCAGCGCGCGGCTTCAAACATCGTGCGCAGGGTGTGCTCGGAAATTGCTTCCCCCGAAAAAGCGCGGGGCGACCAGCGTTCCAGAAAAATCGGGTCGATCGGGTGGTCAGCGGTACGGGAATTCGCCGTGGTCATGCATCGCTCCTGAATGTTGGGCGATGCAAGCTTAACCGCAGGCCTTGGCGCTGGCAAAACCCGCCAGCACAGAGCCGAAAATTATTGCAGGTTACGATCCGGCGCTTCGCTGGCGACAGGGCTTGCAGCCGGCGCCTCAGCCACTTCGTTCCGCCCGCCATAGCCGGAGGCAATCACCGTGCCGGTATCCGCATGGTTATAGATGAAGCCGTAGGTGGGATAGGCCGACCCCATGGTGTCACCATCACCCAGTTCAACCTTAACATCCGTCCAGTCGTTATCTGCGGATACGTCCTGCACCGTTACGTCATTGGTGATCGAGCCTGGAACCCAATTGGCTTGCGTCACAAGAATTGTGCGTGGGCTGAGTACGGCCGTAACCACCGCGACATGCCCAAGCGGCATACGGCCGATGGAGCGGAAATTAAGCACCGCGCCCACAGCCGGCGTGCTGCCACGCCCATAACGCCCCGCCGCTTCAGCCCACCAGAGGAAGGCGTTGCCGGAAAGATCGATATGTGAGACCTCTCGTGCATAAGGCACGCATTGCAGGCGGGAATACCGGTACTGCGCTGCAACCCGCTCATAATGAGTGTAGTGGCTTGTGTGGGTTTCGCGTGCCAGATGAATATAGTGGTTGTGGGTATAATGCGCCACACGGGTGTAGCGGTGGGTTACCTCGTGATGGGTATTCCAGGCCAGATGCGTCTCCCGGGTATGGGTAACACGGGCAAGCCGGTGCGCCGCCAACACATGGTGCACGTCGCTTTCATGCCGTTTGGCAACATGAAGAATGGCGCGATGCGAGGCCAGACGCGTGCTGGCGTGATGAAGGGAAGCCTTGGCTTGAACCGGGAGCAGAACCGCCCCCACCGCGATGGAAACACCTGCCAGCCACGCCCGTGCAGCGTTGCAAAACGAGAGGCAAGACGCCTTATTACCGGCCATTTTTTGTCTCACCCAAGTTGGTTCAAACGCGAAATAAGCATGTGCTTTGGTTACGGGTGGATTGCATGAAACGCAATGCGTCACTGCGACAAAATTACAACAGATACAGAATTTTGCTAATTTTACCACCTCTGGACGATGATTTTTGAGATAATTTTCCTAATCCACGGAACCGTAATTGTCTCTGCTCCGGCACCTCGCGGCAACAGCGAGTCGCAAAAAAGGGAGCGGAAGCCGCTCCCTAAATATCTCATACTTAACAGAAACTAAATCCAGACCGGAATTACCGGCAGGCTGTAATCATTATTTCGACAAGGTATGCCGGGTCCGCCAGCTTGGCTTCCACGCAGGCGCGCACGGGGGCCAGCCCCTCCGGCAGCCAGGCGGTCCAAACTTTATTCATAGCCTCCCGGCATGAAATATCCTTAAGCCAGATTTGCGCTTGAAGCAGGCGGGTATTGTCCGTGCCATGCGTTTCCAGCAGGGCATCAATCTGGTCCAGTATGTCCTTGGTCTGAGCGGTGATGTCGCCGGAAGTATCCTGCGCCACCACACCCATGGTGTAGACAAACCCGTGATACTCAACAGCCTTGGACAGAATGGGGCTGGTTTCAGTGCGAATGATACGGCTCATGAAAAACTCCGATTAATTAACAATATGCGGAACCACGACCGGCACGTTGTTCACGCTGGGCGTGCCATTCTGGTTGCCATATTCCTCACAATTTTGAATCGCCTGCTGGCGCTGGCTCATGGCACCCTGGCGTTCGGCATCAAAAACCTGGTTTGGGCCGCCATACATCAGGCCGTTTTGCAGGGTGCGAGCCTGCTGATCCAGCGTGCTATTGCTATAACCAGCATCGGCGGCATTGGTGCAGGCAGCCGCATCCGCCTGGTCGGCTTGGCTTTGCGGCTGGCTGGCGCAACCGGCGAGAAGCACGATGCTGGCCACGGCCAAAAGGCTGGATTTTTTCATATAGGTGTCCCGGTTGTCTTAAGGGAGCCATATCGGCTTTCGCGGAAAACTCAACCGCTGACGCGTAGCAAAATCTTGCCGATATGCGTGCTGGTCTCCATCAGCGCATGCGCTTCTGCCGCCTGTTCCAGGGGGAATACTGCCTCGATCACCGGTGCCACTTTGGCTTGTGCCAGCAGCGGCCAGATTTTCTGTTTCAATGCGGCGGCAATCTCCGCCTTCTCTTGCGCCGTGCGTGGGCGCATGGTGGAGCCGGTAACGGTAAGGCGTTTCTGCATAATCGGCAGGAGGTCAATCTCGGCTTTGGAGCCCTGCATGAAGGCCACCTGAACCAGCCGCCCGCGCGGCGCAAGACTTTGAATATTGCGCTGGGCATAGTGGGCACCCACCATATCCAGCACCACATCCACGCCCCGCTTGCCTGTGGCCTGCCCGATTACCTCTTCAAAAGCCTGGGTTTTGTAATTTATGGCGGTGGCTCCGTAGCGTTCGATAAAAGCGCATTTCTCATCCGTTCCGGCGGTGGCGAACACGGTTGAGCCTTGCGCGCGGGCAAGCTGCACTGCGGTAAGGCCAATCCCGGAGGTGCCGCCATGCACCAGCAGGCTTTCCGTGGGTTTAAGCTCCGCCATGTCGAATAAATTCGCCCAGACGGTGAAAAAATTCTCTGGCAGGGCAGCGGCTTTCAGCGCGTCATACCCCTCTGGCCAGGGCAAACATTGCCCGCAGGGTACAGCCACATATTCAGCATAGCCGCCGCCGTTGCAAAGGGCCGTTATTTTATGACCGGGGTAAAAACCGCTCGCCATCTGCCCAAGTGCCACCACCTCACCCGCCACTTCCAGGCCGAGAATGGAGCTGGCACCTGGCGGTGGCGGGTAAAGACCTTTGCGCTGCTGTACATCCGGCCGGTTTACCCCCGCCGCCTGCACACGGATCAGCACCTCATCCTCCTTCAGTACAGGCAGGGGCCCGCTGGCCAGCACCATCGCCTCCGGCGCGCCAGGATGAGGAACATCGATATATCGCATGGTCTGAGGCAGCATCATACGGGCATATCACCGCTCTCATCCGCCTTGCGTCAACCCTGGCCGGGTGCGAGTGAAAGGGCGATGATGCACGCATTTCCCCGCCGAAAACTGCTTGGCACCGCCCTGGCACTCAGCCTTGCAAGACAAGCCCGCGCTGCCGACCCCGGCGGCCAGGACAGCCCCGACCCGACCACATCGCCCACGCCGCAATTCGGCGCGGCATTGCCGCTCACCGGCACCTATGCCCTGGCGGGCGACGAAGCACTGCGCGGCATCCAGCTTGCCGTTGACGCGGTGAACGCCAATGGTGGCATCGCCGGCAAGCCGGTTTCGCTCGCCCAGGCGGATATGCAGTCTCAATCCAACGCGGCCACCGCTGTGAATGGGCTTATCACCGGCGAGCAAGCCAACATTCTGCTTGGCAGTGGCACTTCCGCTCTTTCCTACCCCGCCTCGGCGGCGGCAGAGCTGGCGCAACTGCCGTTTATTGAACTTACCGCCCCGGCGGATGGCATCATGACGCGCGGCTTTAAATTCCTGCTCCGCACCTGCCCCACCACCTCCATGGCCGGAACCCTCGCGGCCAATACCATCAAGGCTCGGTTCGCCGGGCGGAATTTAGGGCTGCTGTTCAACACCGGAGCCACGGGTGGGGCCATCGCCGCGGCGGTCATCTCCTCCCTGAACGCGGCCAAGCTGCCCATCACTCTGGCAGCGGGATACCCTGAAGATGCCGTTGACCTCTCTGACGAGGCCGGAAGGATGATGCGCGCCAAGGTGGATGTGCTGTTGCACGCTGCGGGGCCGGATGACAGCCTGGCCTTGTTCCAGGCCATGAGGAGCCTGAACTGGCGGCCCGCTTCGCTCATCGGCTGCGGCGATGGCTATGGGCTGCGCGACACACATATTGCGCTGGGAGGGGCATTGGATGGCACGCTGGTCATCGCTGCGCCGTTTTTCCCCGGCCCGGCCGGGCAAATCGCGGACGCCTATACGGCCCGCTACGCCGTGCCGCCGCGTTCAGCCGAATCCTGCACAGCTTATGTGGGGGCCAAGCTGGTATTCGACACGCTGAATACCGTAGGCGCCGACCCCACCAAGCTGCTCCCCGCCATGCGGAAATTAAACCTGGCGCCGGGCGTGCTGCTGAACGGCTTTGGTGCCGCGTTCGATGCCACCGGCCAGAACACCGCCAGCTTCGTAACCTTGCAACGTTGGAAAAACGGCGCGCTAGTCCCGGCCTGAAATCTTTGTTTGAGCGGGCGATTCAGACATCGCGCGCTAAGGCCGCCTGAAACTCCACCCATTCACGCTTGGAAAGCCCGGAGCCTTCCTGCGTTACCGCCTCACCCGCCAGCATCTTCTTCACGCAATCGAGCATCTTGGCCGAGAAGGTCACCGCCCCCAGCCGGTAATCGCAGAACGCCTTGTAAGAAAGCGGCACCCACGCCTCGGTGAGCTTCAGCATCGCCTCGGCATAAACTCGGATCTCGTATTGCGCATGGGCATCCGCCCGCAGCCGCAAGAAGTGGAAGAGGTTGTGCAAATCCGTCTTCCAGTACCATTGCGTATAGGTGTTGAGCGTGAGGTTCATGCGCGCCAGCTCCCGCGCCAGCCCGGTCTCTTCGCTCAGCATGTCCTCGTAATGGCCATAAGTCTGTTCCGCGTCCTGGCGGAGCATCTCCATCACCCTTGTGGTGGTCTCCGCGTCCAGCACCTCGCCGCGGCCCTGGCGGTTATCCTTGGATTGCTTGGCCATCTGCTCGGGCGCGGGCAGGTAATAATCCTTATCCAGAATGGAATAGCGCGCGGAATATTCATTCACATTCGCGGTGCGGTGGCGGATCCATTGCCGCGCCACAAAAATCGGCAGCTTTACGTGAAACTTTATCTCGCACATCTCAAACGGTGTGGAATGGTAATGGCGCATGAGGTAGCGGATCAGCCCCTCATCCTCCAGCGCCCGGCGGGTGCCGCGCCCGTAGGAGACGCGGGCGGCCTGCACCACAGCGCCATCATCGCCCATGTAATCCACCACGCGCACAAAGCCGTGGTCCAGCACCGGAACAGCGGTGAAAAGCTGTTCCTCAAGGGCGGCCACTGTGGGGCGGCGCGTGGCGTGAGAGGCAGCGCGCGCGGCCTCGATCTCGGATTGCTGTTCAGGTGAGAGGCTCATGCCGCATCTCTT
>JAGWIE010000072.1 GCA_028866445.1 Rhodospirillales bacterium
GTGGTGAAGATGAACCCGGCGGCGACGGAGCGGATATAGTCCAGCACCTTGAAATCGCCCGTTATATAGCCGCCATGGCAGCCGAAGCCCTTGGCCAGCGTGCCTTCGATAATGGTGATGCGGGCCGCCACGCCATCGCGCTCAGACACACCGCCGCCATGGGCGCCGTACATGCCCACGGCATGGACTTCATCGAGATATGTCAAGGCGTTGTATTTATCCGCGAGATCGCAGATTTCTGCCATCGGGGCGATGTCGCCATCCATGGAATAGACGCTCTCAAACGCGATGAGCTTAGGGGCGTCTTTCGGTGCTTCACACAGCAGACGCTCCAAATCGTCCAGGTCGTTATGTTTGAAGATATGAACGGTGGCATTGCGGCTGGCCTTGATGCCGACGATCATGGAATTATGGTTTTGCGCATCCGAGAACACATGCCAGTTGGGCAGGGAATTCAATATGGCGGTGAGGCTGGCCTGGTTGGAGACATAGCCGGAGGTGAACAGCAGCGCTGCATCCTTGCCATGCAGGTCCGCCAGCTCTTCCTCCAGCGCCACATGCAAGGGTGAGGAGCCCGCGATGTTGCGCGTGCCGCCCGCACCGGCACCATAACGCCGCGCGGCTTCGATGGAGGCTTCGATCACCCGCTGATCTGTGCCCATGGCGAGGTAATCATTGGTGGACCAGACCAGGATATCCCGCGTTTTGCCTTCCATGGTGACGGAATAATACGGAAAGCGGTCCGCCAGCTTCTCCAGCGCCACAAAACGGCGATACCGCCCCTGGGCCGAGATTTCGGCCAATGCTTCGTCACATTTCGTTAAAAACTGATGCATTTAAACCTGGCGCCGCGAATTCTGCCCAGAAAAACGCCCGAAGACCGTTAAAGTCAATGATGCGGATCAAAGGGCAGAATTGAGCGCGCGGCTATACGTTGCCGGCGACGTAAACCCGGAGTGTGTCTACCTCGTGCTGGCTTTGGTCGATGCGGGCCTTGACCACATCCCCGATGCTGACCAGCCCAGTGAGCCTTCCGTTCTCCACGATTGGTAAATGGCGGAAATGCCGATCTGTCATGATCTCCATGGCTTGCTCTGTGGTGGTTTCCGGCGTGGCGGTAATGGGCTCGCGGGTCATTAAATCCCCCGCTGCAAGCTCCAGCGTTTTCGCCGCACAGCGGGAGAGGCTGCGCACAATGTCACGCTCGCTGAGGATGCCGACCAGCTCACCATTTTCAACCACCAGCACGGCACCAATGCCCTTTTTGGCCAGAATATCGATAACACCGCTGACAGGCGTTGCGGGGGTCACGGAAATGAAGCCTGGCGGCTTGTTTTTCAGAATCGTGTTTACAAGCATTTTTCGTTCCTCCGTTTTCTCCAGTATGGGCAATGCTGCCCAGCGGTTCAATTGTTATCTGAATTGCCACGGAAATTTCAGATAATGGCCAGCAGCGTGGAGGCAAGTTGTTCCGGCATCGAGAAGAAAGGGGAATGGTCTGCGGGCAAGGTAAACACCGGCGCGCAGGGTAGCGCCTGTTGCATAGCGCGTTGCAAAGCGAGCGGAACCACCTGGTCCTGCGTACATTCGATATAGGCGCGGGGGATATGCGAAGGCGGCGGTGTGGCGACGGCGGAAAATGTGCCGAGTGGTTCCGGGCTTAGCCGCGCGGCGGCGGCTTTTGCCGCTTCGGGCGCGGCGAGATGATAGAAACGCGGGATAATGGCTTCAGCCGCCACGGAGAGGCAGCGCCCGCGCGCGGGGCGCAGGTAGTCTGGCGCGCCGCCAGCCTCGGGCTGGGCGATTGCGCTTTCCATACTTGCCCCGGCGGGGAGCAGGAAGCCCGAGAGGTAGACGAGGCGCGATATGGCTTGTGGCGCCAGCGTGGCGGCTTCGGAAATGATGAGCCCGGCGCGGCTATGGCCGACCAGGATGGCGCCATCTTGTGCCAGTTCGGCGATTTGTTTGCCCCAGAAGGGCAGCGGGTTGGCACCGGGAGGGGTTGGCGCCAGCTCCGGCGTGAGCACCTGGTGCCCGGCGGCTTCCAGCAGCGGGGTGATAATTTCCCAGCACCAGGCGCCGTGCCAGGCGCCGGGCACCAGGATGAAGACGGCCATCAGCCGTTGAGCTGGCCGTAAATATCCGCCCGGCGGTCTTGCATGAATTTGTCGGCTTGGCGCACAGCTTCGTGGTGGGTGGCGTTGGTTTCGGCGAAGAGCATCTCCTCCCCCGCACCAGCCATGGCCAGCCGGGCGCCATTTGGCCCGCATATATTGGAAAGCCCGATATAGCTCAGCCCGTTTTCCTCTCCGGAATGATTGGCATAAGCGATATAGACCTGGTTTTCGTAAGCCCGGGCGGGAATGATATGGGTGGGCACGCCCTCATAAGGCTCGGACAGGGCGGTGGGAATAAGAATAATATCCGCGCCCGCCAAAGCGAGGCGGCGCGCTGCCTCAGGAAATTCAATGTCGTAGCAGATGAGCAGGCCGATTTTTTGCCCGTGCAGTGTTGCCACAGGAAACTCCGAGCCGGTTTCCTTGAAGATTTCGCGCTCCATGGGGCCAAAGAGATGGGCCTTGCGGTAATTCAGCAGAATGGTGCCATCCGGCCCGATGAGCACGGCGGAATTGGCGATGCCAGCGCCAATTTTTTCCGGGTAGCCGAAAACCAGAGCGAGGCTGAGGGACCGGGCGATTTCCTGCGCGGGGGCGAGGCCGTCCAGCGTTATGGCGTGGCGCTGAGCATCCTGCGGTGTGAGGTTGTAGCCCGAGAGATACATTTCCGGCAGCAGCAGAACATCCGCCCCCTGTGCCTTGGCCCGCACGGCTTGTTCACGCAAATGGGTGAACCCCGCTTGCGAATTGTTGAACACGCCAGGACCCTGATAAAGTGCCAGCTTCATGCATGGCAGCTTAGCACCAGCCGGGCCGTGTTGAAATGGTGGAAAAAACCGGATAAACCCTGCCCGCCGGCACCCCTGGAGGCCGGCTTTTGTTGTTTATATGGAGCGGAAAATGGCCAATTTTGATGTGATTGAGGCCTCTGCGCGTTCGCGTGCCGGCAAGGGGGTGGCGCGAGCGACGAGGCGTGAGGGCAAGGTGCCCGCCGTGATTTATGGTGCGAAGCAGGAGCCTGCGCTGATCGCGCTGGACCCGCGCATCGTGATGAAAGAACTGAAGCGCGGCGGCTGGCGCTCGCGTTTGTATGAGATAGACGTGGCTGGCAACAAGACCCGCGCGCTGATGCGCGATGTGGCGTTCCACCCCGTGACCGACCAGCCCGAGCATGTGGATTTCCAGCGCCTTGTGGCTGGTGAGCCGGTGAAAGTCTCCGTTGCCGTGCACTTTTTAAACGAGGGCACGAGCCCCGGCCTGAAGCGCGGCGGCGTGTTGAACGTGGTGCGCCATAAGGTGGACGTGGTGGTGGATGCCGACCATATCCCTGAGCGCTTCGAGATCGACCTCGCCAAGCTGGACATTAACGATAACGTGCGCTGGCACGATTTGCAGGGCGCTGAGCAGTGCAAGCCGGTGATCACGGGCCGTGACTTCGTGATTGCAACCATTGCGCCGCCGCTGGTTTCCGCCGAGCAGCTTGCCGCTGAGGCTGCTGCCGCTGCTGCCGCTGCTGCCGCCAAGGGTGGCAAGAAAGCGGGCGGCAAGAAGTAAGCCTTAAAAAGAGGCTGTTTCAGAAGCCGCTCCGGTGAGTCGATTGCGGGTTGTTTTCGAGCACCGGAGCGGAGCGTACTCCAGTACGTGAGCACCGGAGCGCAGAAAATGGTTCGCAAGCGACCGCCGGAGTAGAGTTATGGAACAGCCTCGCGCCATGCTGTTATGGGTAGGACTGGGAAACCCAGAACCCGGCATGGCGCGGCAGCGCCACAATATCGGCTTTATGGCCGTGGAGGCGATCGCCGCGCGGCACGGATTTTCCCCCTGGAAACCCCGGTTTAAGGGGCTGGCCGCAGAGGGCCGGGTTGGCACGCAGAAGATTTTACTGCTGAAGCCGATGACTTACATGAATTTATCCGGTGAAGCGGTGCAGGCCGCGGCGAGTTTTTATAAAATTGCCCCGGAGCAGATTACCTTATTCCATGATGAGCTGGACCTGGCACCCGGAAAGCTGCGGGTGAAGAGAGGCGGCGGCAATGCCGGGCATAACGGGTTGCGCAGCACGGACAGGCATCTTGCCACCCCGGATTACTGGCGGGTGCGGCTTGGCATTGGCCACCCCGGTGACAAAGATCGGGTGACAGGCCATGTGCTGGGGGATTTTTCCAGGGCGGACAAGGACTGGCTGGAGCCATTGCTGGGGGCGGTGGCGGATGACGCTGTGCTGCTGGCCGAAGGGCGGCCAGAGGATTTCATGACCCGCATTGCGCGGGGGAGCGGGGAGCAGAGATAATGGGTTTTAATTGCGGGATTGTGGGCCTGCCGAATGTCGGCAAATCCACTCTGTTCAACGCGCTTACCGCGACGGTGGCCGCACAGGCGGCGAATTACCCGTTTTGCACCATAGAGCCGAATGTGGGCCGGGTGGCGGTGCCGGATAGGCGCATGAATGCGCTGGCGGAGATTGGCAAGAGCCAGAAAATTGTGCCGACCAGCCTGGAGTTTGTTGATATTGCCGGGCTGGTGCGCGGCGCTTCCAAGGGCGAGGGGCTGGGCAACCAGTTTCTCGCGAATATCCGCGAGGTGGATGCGATTGTGCATGTGCTGCGCTGCTTCGAGGATGACGATATTACGCATGTGGAAGGCTCGATAGACCCCGTGCGGGACGCAGAGACGGTGGAGACCGAGCTGATGCTGGCGGACCTTGAGAGCCTGACCAAGCGCGTGCCGATGTTGCAGAAAAAGGCCAAGAGCAACGACAAGGCCGCCGCCGCCGAGCTGGAGATTATCGAACCGCTGATTAAGGTGCTGGAAGAAGGCAAGCCTGCGCGCACCGCGATACCCAAAGGCGAGGAAGAGGCCGTGCGGCGGCTGAATCTGCTGACCTCCAAACCCGTGCTGTATGTGTGCAATGTGGAGGAAGCTGCGGCGGCCACCGGCAACGCGCAATCTGCCCGCGTGGCGGAGATGGCGAAGGCACAAGGGGCCGCGCATGTGGTGATTTCAGCCGCGATTGAGGCCGAGGTGAGCCAGTTGCCGGAGGAAGACCGCGCCGGGTTTCTGGCGGATTTGGGCCTGGACGATTCCGGGCTGGATAGGATTATCCGCGCTGGGTATGGGCTTTTGGGGCTGATTACGTATTTCACCGTCGGCCCCAAGGAAACCCGGGCCTGGACGATTATTAAAGGCACCAAGGCGCCGGGAGCGGCGGGTGTTATCCATGGCGATTTCGAGCGCGGGTTTATTGCCGCTGAGACCATTGGCTATGACGATTATGTGGCTGGGAAAGGCGAAGCCGGGGCGCGGGATGCGGGCAAGCTGCGCGTTGAGGGCAAGGAATATGTGGTGAAGGACGGGGACGTGCTATTGTTTCGTTTCAATGTGTAAACCCGTTCTGGCGACTTGAAAGGATTGAGGCATGAACCCGGTGATCCGCATTCTCGAAGCCATTATCTTCGGCGGGCGCTGGGTTATTGTGCCGATCTATCTTTGCCTGCTGTTTCTGCTGGCGGTGCTGGTGGTGTATTTCGTGGGCGAAATTGTTCACGTTATACCGATGATCGGGACGATGAGCGAAACCGCGCTGCTGCTGTTTACGCTTTCGCTAATCGACCTTTCGCTCACCGCCAATCTGGTCGTGCTGGTGATTATCTCCGGCTATGAGAATTTCGTGCGCCGGGTGGAGTTCAGCCAGAGTGATCCGCGCCCGGAATGGATGTCGCGGATTGATTTCGCGGGGCTGAAGCTGAAATTGCTATCTTCCATCACCGTGATTGCGGCAGTGCAATTGCTGCGGAGCTTCCTGGATATCAGCAACCAGACAGACAGGGATTTGATGTGGCAGCTTGCCATTGTGCTGGGGTTTGCCGTGGTTTCCTTGTTGCTCGCGATTACGGACAGGGTGGAGGGAAAGCACTGAGCTACCCCCGCGCGGCGATTTGCTCCGCCAAGTAGGCCGCGTCTCGCCAGCAGCCCCAGATGAAGGATGACCCCCGGCTGGAGAGCCAGGGCAGGCCAATGAAATACAGGCCCGGCACCTCTGAAACACCGCGATGGTGCCGGGGCAGGCCTTTTTCATCGAACACGTCGATCTTCATCCAGCTATAGTCCAGCGCGTAGCCGGTGGCCCAGAGGATGGTGGTGATGTTGGCTTTGGCCAAGTCCAGCTCCAGTATGGGGTTAACCGCGCAATCCGGCAGGGGGCCGATGATATGGGCTTCGGGTTCTTCCGGCAGGTCTAGCCCTTCGCGCGCCACGTAATCATCCGCCGCCCTCAGCGTGGCGAGGTAATTGGCATCTCCGGCTTCGATATTGCGGGCGAGATCGTTATCGAAATGCAGCACGCCATTTTTAAAGGCGCTCGCCCGGCCCAGCAGGGTGATGCCACTGGCCGCCAGATTGCGGAAATCCACCGTATGGCCGCCTTTGGCACCGCTGACGGCAATGGTGACATGTGCGGTGCCGGGTGCGGGGGCGGTGGCACCCCACATGCCCAGAACCCCCAGCCACCAGACGAAATCCTGCCCGCGATAACGGCGCGGCGGCCGGTCGTGCGGGCCGGTGGCGAGGTAAACCTGCCGCCCGGCGGCACGCAGCTCATC
>JAGWIE010000073.1 GCA_028866445.1 Rhodospirillales bacterium
ATCACCCAGCCGATTTTTGAGGGCGGGCAACTTCTGGCGCAGCGCAAAGCCGCTATCGCTGCCTTGCAGGTGGCGGGCGCGCAATATCAATCCACAGTGATTTCAGCGTTTCAGAACGTGGCGGATGCATTGGCGGCGTTGCAGTATGACGCACAGACTCTGGCGGCCGCCGAATCCGCCGAGGCCGCTGCGGCGCAAAGCCTCAACGTAACGCAGGCGCAGTACAAACTTGGCGGGCAGCCGTTTTCTTCCGTGCTAACGGCGGAGGTAACTTACCAGAACGCGCTGGTGGCCACGGTGAAGGCCAGGGCGGCACGGCTTGCAGACACCGCGGCGCTGTATCAGGCGTTGGGTGGTGGCTGGTGGCACCGGCAAGATGTGAATGTGCAATGCTGCGGGATAATTCCATGAGGAAGACCGGACGATGAGCCAGGGGCGCAAAACGGCAAAGCGGATGACGATCATGCTGTTGATCGTGGCGGTGATCTTCGGACTAGTATTTGGCTGGGGTTTCCTGCGCGGTGTGTTCATCGCGAAGTTCCTCAAAGGCTTCGCCAACCAGGTACAGACCGTTGCCACCATCAAGGCCGAAGAGACGCCATGGCAGCCTTTGGTTCAATCAGTCGGTACGTTGACGGCCATCAACGGCGCGTCGCTCTCGGCTGAGCTGGGCGGGATTGTTGACAGCATCGATTTTCACTCTGGCCAGGATGTGAAGAAGGGCGATGTGCTGCTGACGCTGCGCCCGAACAACGACCCCGCTGTGCTGGCGCAGTTGCAGGCCCAGGCGCGGCTGGATGCCATAAATTACGCGCGCGACCAGAAGCAGTTCGCGGCGAATGCCATAGCCAAGGCCCAATTGGACACAGACAGCGCCAATCTTGCCGCCGCCAATGCCCAGGTGGCGGCACAGCAGGCGACGATGGCGGAAAAGATTGTGCGGGCACCGTTCGATGGCCGCCTGGGTATTCGGCAAGTGGATCTGGGCCAATATCTCCAGCCCGGCACGGCGATTGTTACGCTGGAGCAGCTCGACCCGCTCTTTGTGGATTTTTATTTGCCGCAACAGGATATCGCGCGGATGCAGCCGGGGCAGGTGGTGGATTTGAACGTGGATGCTTATCCCGGCCAGACCTACAAGGCGAAGATCGTTGCCATTGGCGCAACAGTGGATTCTTCCACGCGCTCTCTCGCCGTGCGCGCTGTGTTGCAGAATAGCGGGCTCAACTTAAGGCCCGGCATGTTCGCGTCTGTTTCAGTCGAGGCAGGGGCGGTACAAAATGCCGTAACGCTGCCGCAAACCGCCATCGCCTACAGTTCCTTCGGTAACACGGTATATATCGTGAAAAACGGCAAGGATGCGGCGGGCCATGCGGATCTGGTGGCCTCGCAGGTTTTTGTGACGTTGGGCGCCACGCGGGGTGACCAGGTGCAGGTGCTCTCCGGCGTGAACGCAGGCGATGAGGTGGTAACCGCTGGGCAGGTGAAACTGCATAACGGCTCGTTGATAACGGTAAACAACACCATCCAGCCCAGCAATAACCCCAACCCGAATCCGCCGAACGAGTGACGCGGCCATGAAACGATTCACGGATCTTTTTATTGCGCGGCCGGTGCTTTCCATCGCCGTGTCGGTGCTCATTCTGGTGATGGGCCTGCGTGCGGTGGGCACGTTGCCGGTGCAACAATTTCCGCAAACCGAGAACGCGACGATCACCATCACCACGACATATCCAGGCGCATCGCCGGATACCGTCGCCGGGTTCTTAACCACGCCGCTGGAAAACGCGGTGGCACAGGTGAATGGGATCGACTACATGACCTCGTCCAGCCAGACGAGTGTTTCCACCATCACCATTAATTTGGTGCTGAACCATAACCCGGATGCAGCCCTCACTGAGGTGCAGGCCCAGGTGAATTCCGTGCTGAACCAGTTGCCCACCGGTGCCGAGCAACCGGTGATTACCTTGGCGATCGGCCAGGAAGTGGATGCCATGTATATCGGCTTCCGCAGTTCCGAACTGACGGCCAATCAGATCACCGACTACATAACGCGCGTGGTGCAGCCGCAATTGCAGGCGGTGAACGGCGTGCAGACGGCGGAGATTCTTGGCGGGCAAAATTACGCCATGCGAATCTGGCTGAACCCGCAGAAGCTGGCTGCCTTTGGGTTGACCGCAACCGATGTGTGGAATGCGCTGGCGGCGAATGACTTCATCTCCGCCCTAGGCAACACCAAAGGCACGATGACCCAGGTGACGCTGGATGCATCGACCGGCTTGCACACGCCGGCGGAATTTGGCCAGCTTATCATTAAGCAGCAGAACGGCGCGATTATCCGGTTGCAGGATGTCGCCAGCGTAACGCTTGGGGCGGACACGTATGATCAACACGTGACCTTCGACAATAAGCAGGGCGTGTATATCGGCATCAAGGTGGCGCCGGAAGCCAATCTGTTGAACGTCATCTCCAGTGTGCGCAAGGTTATGCCAGAAATTCAGGCCAATCTGCCCACCGGCCTGACAGGCCAGATCGTTTACGATTCCACCGTGTTCGTGAGCGCCTCAATTCACGAGGTGGTGGCATCACTGGTCGAGGCGCTGCTGATCGTGACCCTGGTGGTGTTCGCGTTTCTGGGCTCGCCGCGCTCGGTGCTTATCCCCGTGGTGGCGATTCCGCTCTCACTCATCGGCGCTTTCGCGATGATGGCCGTGTTTGGCTTCTCCATTAATTTGCTCACATTGCTAGCGCTGGTGCTGGCCATCGGGCTGGTGGTGGATGACGCGATCATCGTTGTGGAGAACGTCAACCGTCATCTTGATTTGGGCGAAGGCCCGCTGGTGGCGGCGCGGGCGGCGGCGGCTGAGCTGGCCGGACCGATTGTGGCGATGACGGTGGTGCTCATCGCGGTTTATGTGCCAATCGCGTTTCAGTCTGGCCTCACCGGCGCGCTGTTTACGGAGTTTGCCCTAACACTCGCGGGGTCTGTCACCATTTCGGCTATCGTGGCGCTCACGCTCACGCCCATGCTCAGCTCGCGGTTCCTGAAGCACGTGGACCGGGAACAACCGAACTGGGAAGGCAAGCTGATCAATTTCATCGATGCGGCGTTTGACAGGCTGCATCGGGTTTATACAAGGCTGCTGCACGCCAGCCTCGATACGCTGCCGGTGACGTTGACGTTTGCTGTGATTATTCTTTGTAGCATCTATTTCCTGGCAGCAGGTTCCAAGAATGAGCTGGCACCGCCAGAAGACCAGGGCGTGGTGTTGTTTGCCAGCACCTCCGCCCCGGATGCGACGATGGCGCAGAAGGCGATGTGGGACACGTATCTTAACGGCCAGATGCTGAAATACCCCGATGTAGAGCATACATTCCAGATTGATGTGCCGGGCACGGAAATTCTGGGCGCGGTGCTGAAGCCCTGGGGTGACCGCCGCCCGGCGGCGGTGTTGCAAACATTGATGCAGCAAACGGCGAATAAGGTGGATGCCGGCCAGCAGGTAGCAGCCTTTCCTCTGCCGCCTTTGCCGGGTTCATCCGGCCTGCCGGTGCAGTTCGTTATTAAAACCACCAATGACTTCCCGACCCTCTATTCGGATTCGCAGAAGCTGCTGCAAGCCGCACTTGCCAGCGGCAAGTTTATATTCCTGCAAAGCGATTTGAAGATCGACCAGCCGCAATCAACCGTGGTGATCGACCGTGACAAGGCGGCCGCACTGGGGTTGAGTATGAGCCAGATTGGCGCGGTGTTGGGGCAAGCGCTGGGCGGCGGCTATGTGAATTATTTCGATTTCGATGGACGATCCTACAAGGTTATCCCGCAGACACAGCGCAGCGCACGGCTGAATGTTTCGGATTTGAACAATTACTATGTGCTGTCCTCAAACGGCATTAACGTGCCACTTTCAGCCGTCGCTACTATTCAGAACAACGTGATTCCAGAGACGATCAATCATTTTCAACAGCAAAATTCAGCAACTTTGGGCGGTGTGGTAGCACCTGGGGTGGCGGAAGCGGATGCACTGAACACGCTGCAAACGCTGGCGAAACAAATTCTTCCGCCCGAGGATACGATCGATTATGGCGGGCTGATGCGCCAATATGTGCAAACCAGCAGCGCCTTTATTTTTACCTTTATTTTCGCGCTTATTATCATTTTCCTGGCGTTGGCGGCGTTGTTCAATTCGTTCCGCGACCCGCTCATCATTCTCGTTTCGGTGCCGATGTCGATCGCGGGCGCTTTGACCTTCATTTATATCGGCATCGGTGGCCTCAGCCTGAACATCTATACCGAGGTTGGGTTGGTGACGTTGATGGGGCTGGTTTCCAAACACGGTATTTTGATGACGGAGGTGGCAAACGAAGCGCGGCTGCGTGGCATGGATAAGCGCCAGGCCATTGAGTACGCGGCCAATATAAGGTTGCGCCCGATTCTGATGACGACGGCGGCCATGGTGGTTGGCGTGTTGCCGCTGATTATCGCCAATGGGGCAGGTGCGGCCTCGCGCTATGCCATGGGCATGGTTATCGCGGGCGGGCTTTCCATTGGCACGTTGTTTACGCTGTTCGTTGTTCCAGGGGTTTATATGCTGCTGGCCGCCCCCCACAGGGGCGATGCGGCGCAAACCGGAGACTAAACTTTATCAACCATGAAGTTATAAATAAGGTTTTGTAATTATTTAAAGTTGTGGCAACTTGCGGCTTCATGAGGAAGCCGCAAGTGCAAAATGGATTTGCCGATTTTTCGATGATCGAGACTTTGTCTCCGGAAATCCGCCCGGCACCATTGGCGGTTGGCACAGATGGGCATAGGGCCCGGCTGCGCGCGCGGTTTCTGGCCGGCGGCCCGGAGGCGCTGGCGGACCATGAACTGATCGAGATGACCTTGTTTCTGGCGCTGCCGCGCCGGGACACCAAGCCCATAGCCCGCGCGCTGCTGGCCAAATTCGGCTCCTATGCCAACGCCATTTCCGCGCCTGTGCCAGATCTGCTAGGCGTTGAGGGGTTGGGCGAGGCCGGGGTTTCCGCGCTCAAGCTTGTGCAGGCCGCTTCCCAAAGGCTGGCCAAGGCGGAGGTGCTCTACCGCCCTGTGCTCAGCAATTGGGACAGGCTGATGGAGTATCTCCAGGCTGTGTTGGCGCGAGAGAAAGTGGAACAGTTTCGTGTGCTGTTTCTGGATAACCGAAACCGCCTGCTGGCGGACGTGCCGCAAGGTACCGGCACGGTGAACCACACGCCGGTTTACCCGCGCGAGGTGGTGAAGCGCGCGCTGGAGCTGAACTCCACCGCGATCATCCTGGTGCATAATCACCCCAGCGGGGACCCTTCGCCGTCTGATGAAGACATCGCGATGACCCAGGAGATTAAAAAAGCCGCCAGCGCGCTTGCAGTGGTGCTGCATGACCATGTGATTGTCGGCAATGGCCGCTGGCTGAGCTTTCGCAAGGCGGGGTTGTTATGAGGCGCGGGGATGGTTTGGCGGCCGCGCCCAGAATTATCAGGCGCGGGGATTATGAGGCCCAGCCAGTGAGCACCGCCATATGCAGCTTCACGGCCATTCGGCTGTCAATTTCCGGCAATGCGGCCAGTGCTGCGGGAAACAGCGCGCGCGGCGGAATGTTACGGCTGCGCCCGGCCAGGGCGTTGGTTTCTCCAGCATCGCGCAGCTCGTGCAGCAAGGCCAGCGGGTTGGCGTACAGAAAATTCAGCTCCTCAAGATCTGCCACCGGATGCGCGAACCCGGCGCGTTGCAGCAATCCAGCGCAGTCCCGTAAATCAGGAAATGGCGACACGCGCGGGCTTACCCGGCCTGTGAGCTGTTCTTCCGTTTCCAGCAAAGCGAGCCGCAGCTCGTGCAGCGTGCCCAGCGCCGGCAGACTGGCCAGCAGCAGGCCGCCCGGCTTTAGTGCGCGGCGAAGCTGGATGAGCGCGCCGGGCAAATCGTCCAGAAAATGCAGTGAAAATGGCGCCAGGATGACGTCGTATGCTTCGGCTGTCAGGCTGAAATCCGCCGGGCCAGGCAGGGCGATGGGCCTGCCACCGGCTACAGCCGCCATGGCGGGCGAGAAATCGGCGCTGTCCACCACCATGCCGCGGGCGACGAGCGCCGGAGCCACAGCCCCGCGCCCGCCGAAATCCAATGCGCGGGAAAATCGGGTTGTGGTGTCATCCAGCCGGTCCAGCAGGCGTTCGGCGAGGTCTTCCAGAACGGGAAGCACAGGCGCAAGTCGGCGCGCTGCCCTGTTCCGGTGTTTCACCATTGCGTCAAAATCGAAGATTGTCTGCACATGAAGCCCCTGTTGCGCTGGGTTCTGGATAGCGTTTTGCCACCGTCCTGTCTCGCTTGTGACGAGGCAGTACAGATGGATGGGCAGCTTTGCCTGAAATGCTTCAGCACCGCGAATTTTGTGAGCGCACCTTTATGCGATTGCTGCGGGGTGCCGCTGCCGTTCGTGATGGACGGCACCAAGACCCACCAATGCGAAAGCTGCGAAGCATCTTCACCTGCTTTTGAAATGGCGCGGGCCGCGTTGCGCTACGACGCAACGGCCAAGAAAATGATCCTGCCCCTGAAATATGGCGACCAGAGCGAAGCCGCCAACGGCTTGGCGCGGCTAATGCGGCGGCCAGGTGAGGCGATGCTGCAATCGGCCAATTTGCTGGTGCCGGTGCCGCTGCACGCGGTAAGGCTGCGCCAGCGCCG
>JAGWIE010000074.1 GCA_028866445.1 Rhodospirillales bacterium
TTAAGAATTTGTTTGAGAAAACGCTGGAGAATGGTCGGGTGAGACCATGGTAGCGGCGGAAGGATTTGAACCTCCGACCAAGGGATTATGATTCCCCTGCTCTACCACTGAGCTACGCCGCCATTGAGGTGAGGCAGCGGGTACTTCGCCCCGCCCCGGAAGTCAATGCCCGCGGTAAATCCCGTATCCGGCCCATCTTTGCGCCATTTTCAGGCGTGCGGTAGAGCCGCTCATGCCCGCCCCGCGCCTCCTCCTCGCCAGCATCTCCGCCAGCCGCAAAACCATGCTGCACAATGCGGGCGTTGTGTTCGAGGCGCTACCCTCCGGCGTCGATGAGGCTGCGCTTAAATCGGGTTTCTCCGGCCCGCCCGCTTCGTTGGCGTCTGCCTTGGCCCAGGCAAAGGCACATGCCGTCTCCGCCCGTCACCCCCAGGCGCTGGTCATCGGCGCGGACCAGCTTCTGGTCTGTGGCGATAAAATTTACGACAAACCCCGAAACCTTGCTGAAGCTGGCGTGCATCTGCGGGCACTGTCAGGCCGCACGCATCATCTCGTCACTTCGGCCTGCCTGGTGCAAGGCGGGGCGCAGCAATGGCTTCATGCGGAACAGGCCACGCTCACCATGCGCGCCCTTGGCGATAACTTCCTGGCCGATTACCTCGCCACCGAAGCAGCGGAAGTTCTGCATTGCGTCGGGGCGTACCGGCTGGAAGGCCCGGGCGCGCAGCTTTTCACCCGCATCGAGGGCGATTATTTCACGGTTCTTGGTCTGCCGTTGCTGGCTTTGCTCGGCGCTTTGCGGGCGCGGGGCGTGCTGGCGGCATAGCAGGCTGGGCCGCGTCCAGCAGCGCCTGCATCGCCGCCACTGTCTCCGGGTCCAGGTTTCGTAAGCTCCTGGCCAGGCGGTTGGCCAGCGCGGTCTGCTCTGCGGTCAACCCGGCGCTGTTCAGCTTCAGCCGCGGGCGTGAGAGTTTGGCAAGTGCTGTCAGCTCATCCGCGTCATCCCAGATCAACCCGAAAAACTGGCAAACCTGGTGCACCAGCCCGGCTGAGACAGCCCCCCGCTGTCCATGCTCCAGCGCCGAGAGATAGGCCGGGGAAACCTGCAATGCCGCCGCCATATCCTTCAGCAATATGCCCCGCGCCTGGCGCAAGGCGCGCAGCTTTTCGCCAAACGGCGTCATGTCGCCTCCTTGGCCCGCCTGCGGCGCAACAGCACCCTTATGGAACCGGCATTGCGCGCGTGCGGGTGCGCCAGCGCCAGAATCAGTGGCCGCAACGCGGGCGTGTTCAGCCAATGCGGCAGCTCCCGCGCCAAAATCTCGCCATTGCCGGTGATAATCTCCACACAGCGCAAACCTGTCGCGTGCGACATTTCCAGAAACCGGGACACCTCCTGGTGCGCCCGCGCGGCGGTATGCCCGTGTAAATCCAGCCTTGCCTCGGCGCGCATTTTCTGGGCGCTAAACCGGCTCCATGTGGCTTTATCAAGCCCGGAGGGCGTGGCGTTAACCCCAAGCCAGGTGGTCGGTTTGCCCGGCTTGGCGCGTGGTGGCGGGGTTTCAAGCGCGGCGGGGGCCGGTGGCGGGGGCTGGGGTGCCGCCAGCTCAGGCGGTCTGGCCCGCCCCGGCATCAGGCTGGTCAGCGTCCGGCCATAAGCCGCCCAAAGCTCGAGATCCTCCGGCGAGAGCCCTTTTATTTTGCGTGGAGTTTTTCGCATGGCCGTGTTGCCATTTCCGGCTGCGGCCGTAGCCGGTTTGCCCGGTGGCATGGTCCTGCCCGCTTTCACGCCCCCGCGGGCGGCTTGAAAAACAGCGCCGCCGCCGCTGCATGGGCCTTTTTAGCACTGATTGCCTCGCGTACCCGGCTAATCTCGGCCTCCAGCTCCGCGATGTAAAGCGTCAGCTCTTCCACCCCCAGCCTGTCCAGCAAGGGCGGTTCCAGCAGTTTTTTGGGCTTTTGCGGTAAATCTTCTTCTGAAATTGTCATGGGATACTATTGACCTAGGGGTGGCGCGGGCTTGATAAGCCCCGCGAGTTGAACTTGCGAGGCCGAAGCGAGTAACTATGTCCGTTCCGGGCGCCTCGGCCCGAAACGTATGAAGGTATCCGATCCATGTCCCTGCCCCTTATGCCCAAAGCTACTGCAGTCTGGCTGATTGACAAGACCGGACTCACCTTCGAGCAGATCGCCGAGTTCTGCGGTATGCACCCGCTGGAAGTCCAGGCCATCGCGGATGGCGAGGTGGCGCAGGGCATCAATGGTTACGACCCCGTGGCCAATAAGCAGATCACCGCCGAGGACATCACCCGTTGCGAGGCCGACCCCAGCCGCCGCCTGAAGCTCTTGCCACAGCCGGAAATGCACAAAAAGCAGAAGGGCGGCCGCTACACCCCGGTTGCCAAGCGCAACGACAGGCCAGACGCAATCCTGTTCCTGCTCCGCAGCTATCCGCACCTCACGGATGCGCAAATTATTAAGCTGCTCGGCACCACCAAGGACACCATTCAGAAAATCCGCGACCGTTCGCACTGGAACAGCGCGAATATCAAACCGCGCGACCCCGTCATTCTGGGCCTGTGCAAACAGGCTGACTTGAACGACGCTGTTTCTGCCGCGAATGACAGGCTGACGCGCGAAGGGCTAACCCCGCCACCCCCGCCCAGCTCCAGCACGGAAGCTGCCTAACCCATACGAAAAAGGGGGCCAGATGGCCCCCTTTCCGTATTCGTCGTAGCGTGAACCTCACTGCGTTCCTAGCCGTTCCATTTCTTCCTTAAGTCGCAATTTTTCCACCTTCAAACGGGATATGGCCGTCATGTCAGGTTGTGGCCGCCTGTCCTCAGCGGCGATTTTGCTTTCAAGGCTGGCGTGGCGCCCCTTCAGGGCATCGATACGCGATTGCAGGTTCATAATGAATGGTGTCTCCTAATGGCTGTTGCCAACGAAACTCCAGGCTGCCCCCAATTCCTCGGCAGGCCCTGCCCGGAGGGTCAGGCTAGCCCCAACACCGCCAAACTGTCACCTAAAATCCGGGTCAGATCATTCGTGCCCGCATCAATTTTGTGGATAACCGAATTTCTCCATCACCGGCCCATGGGCCTGCCATAGCCTCGCGGCCTGTTCTGGCGTCAATTGCTCGCGCCAGCCCCCCGCTTTGCCAGACCTAAAAAACTTCCCGACCTTGGCTCCGCTTGCCTGGTAGCCTTCCCGGTCTTCCTGCCCCGCCAGCGTGGTAAAGCTGCTGAAGCTGATCGCCCGAGCCAGGCGCTCTGGGTCCGCCGCCGCATCCCGCTCCCCTAGAAACCGGATAACCCGCCCAAACCCAAGCATTGGGTCCGCAATCAGGTCTTCATACCGCACCAGCAACCGGCGCGGTGCCGCCACCCAAGAGAGTGCATGGCGCGACCATGAAGAGAGTAGCTCGAACACCTGCGCCCCGTCACTGGCATTGGCCGCCCCTTCCTGGCCCATGAAGTCAATCATCTCATCCACGCTCTTGCCGGTAAAAGCAGCGTAGGAAAGTGCCACATCCCTTGGGTCGCGCACGATATAAATTGCCCCGGCGGTTGGCCCCGGCGTACAAAGGTCAGTGCCATGAACCGATAAATTCGCGTTATGGGTTTTCACGAAAACCAGATCATCATGCAGCCGGGTCAGCGCTTCATGCACTTCAGCCCGCTTCGCCTGCACCGCGCGGGGCTCCAGCACCTCTCCCGGGGTCCCGAAAAACGCTGCCGCGCATTCGGCCACGGAAAAATCCACCAGGCTGTTTATGCTATGCGGCGTCTCTGCATTCACAATGTAATTATGCAGAAACGCCCGCACCCAGGTGTTGCCGGATTTCGGGTAGGAGGCGAGCCAGACGAGCTTGCCCATGGCTGGTCAGGCCGCCTCGGCGGCTTCCTCGGCGGGCTGGTCCTGCCCGAACAAAAAGTCGATATCGTCGGAATTGAACGCCATGCCGCCCGCTTCCTGGAAGGCGATGCTCGCCAGCTCCGCCTTGCGCTGCTGCAATTCCAGAATCCGCTCTTCCACCGTCTCGGTGGCGATCAGCTTGTACACGAACACCGATTTCGTCTGGCCTATCCGGTGTGCGCGGTCTGAGGCCTGGGCCTCCACAGCCGGGTTCCACCACGGGTCGTAATGGATCACGGTATCCGCCGAGGTCAGGTTCAACCCGCGCCCGCCCGCTTTCAGCGAGATCAGGAATAGCGGTACTTCCCCCGCCTCGAAACGCTGCACCGGTGTCGCGCGGTCGCGGGTGTCGCCGCGCAGTTCCACAAAGTTAATGCCCGCCGCGTCCAGGCGCGGTTTAATTAGATCCAGCATGGAGGTGAATTGCGAGAACACCAGAATCCGCCGCCCTTCCGGGATCAGCTCCTGCACCATCTCCATCAGATCATCCAGCTTGGCCGAGCTTTCCGTGCCGCGGGCATTGCCGAGCTTCACCAAACGCGGGTCGCAGCAAGCCTGGCGCAGCTTCAACAGCGCATCCAGCACAATCACCCGGCTTTGCGCCAAAGTGCGTTCGGCCATCTGCTCTTTCACGGTCTCATACAGCGTGCCGCGAATGGTCTCGTAAAGTTCGCGCTGGTCTGGCGCCAGAGTAATGCGCCGCAGAATGGTGTGCTTGGGCGGCAGCTCTGTCGCCACTTCAGACTTCGTGCGCCGCATAATGAAAGGCTGGATGCGGCTGATGAGCTGGCCGCGCACCACCGGGTCGGCGTTTTTCTCAATCGGCGTGCGGAAGCGCTTGGTAAAGCCGCGCCGGTCGCCCAAAAGCCCAGGCATCAGGAAGGCAAATTGCGACCATAGCTCATCCAGGTTATTTTCAATCGGCGTGCCGGAAAGGCAGATTTTATTGTCGGCCTTTAGCTGGCACACTGCGCGCGTTGCCCGTGCCTCGGGAGATTTTATCGCCTGCGCCTCGTCCAGCACCGCGAGATGCCAAGGCAGCACGCGCATGAACTCAATATCGCGGGTGAGCACGGTATAGGTGGTCACCACCACATTGGTTTCTTCCAGCCTGTCCCGTTTCTCGTGCCGCTCCATGCCATGCAGCACCACAACGCTTAAATGCGGGGCGAATTTGCGCAATTCGGCGGTCCAGTTCGCCACCAGAGAGGTCGGCACCACAATCAGCGCCGGGGCGGTCAGGCGGCCTTCGGCGTGCTCCACGCAAATATGCGCGATGGTCTGGGCAGTTTTGCCAAGGCCCATATCATCCGCCAGAAACGCACCCAGCCCGTGGCTTGCCAGATGTTGCAGCCAGTCCACGCCTTCCTGTTGGTAAGGCCGCAGCGTGCCTTTGAATGCCTCGGGCACCTCGACGGGAATAATCTCCGGCTCGCCCCGGAACCGCTCAACATAGGCTTCGATATCCGCCGCATTCTGCCAGGATGTGGTGAGCACATCCTCCAGGTCCAGCACCGTGGCGGCAGCCCCCACCGGCAGCACCAGGTTCTTCTCAGCCGAGCGCCCGGCGGCCTCGATCAAATCGCCCATTACCGCCAGCAGGCGCTTGATCCGCTCCGCCGGCAGCTTGATCACACGGCCATCCTCCAGCGAGGTGATGATCTCACCATCCACAATCTGCGCCGCCTCAATACCGCCGCGCGCCAGCAAATGCTCCAGAATCGGCAGCAGCGGGTGGCGCTCGCCATCTATCTCGATGCCGAATTCCAGGCTGAAACTGCCCTTCTCGCCATCCTGCACCACCATGTCGAGCTGGCCGACATTATCGGCAAGCTGCGGGCCGAAATTCGCGTCTATCTGCGCCTGCCAGCCTTGGGCAGTTAGCTCCGGCACCCGCACGGCTACAAAATGGTGCCATTTCGCCGCTGCTTCCTCGCCCCGGAACACCAGCACGCGCTGCCCGCGCGCGGATTTGCCGTCCGCCACGCGCATCTGCACAAATCCATCCGGGCGCAGCGCGTCCAGCGCCTCGGCCTCGGCGGCGGGGTCGCGGCGGATAAAGGCAATCTGCCCGCCGGAGCGCACGCGCACGAAGGGGTTCTCCTCCGAGCCGTCAACCCGCACACCGCCATAATCGAAATCCAGCGTCAGCACGTCGATCATGCGCTGGCGGTTATGCTCATCCGGCCCATGCACCCGGCGCAGGCGCAGCACCGGCGCCATCTGGCGCTCCAGCACTGTCGCACCCGGCTCTGGCGCTTCCTGCGCCATGGGCAGCAGCGTGGCGGCGGCACGGGCGCGCCGCCCGGTGGGGCGCGGGCGCGAAGGTTGCTGGGGGTAAATGCGCTCAGCGGCGGGCACGATTGTGTCGATCAACCCTTTGGGTTCGGCTTTGCGCAGCGCAGGGAATTTCGCCAATGCCGCCAATGCGGTCGCGGCCAGATGGCGGCAGCCGCGCTCGCCGCATGTGCATTCCCGCTCAGCGAAGGAAATCCGGCTGCCCTTTTTCTCCGGCGTGATAGAGGTGATGCGCCTTGTGCCGTCCATATCCTCAACCGCACCTTCGATGGTGTCGCCCGAGAGCGACACATCCTTCACAAAGCCCAGCGCGATTACGCTCTGGGCCCGGCGGATAATGGCGGAATCGAAAATGCGGTCAAAATCTTCGGCGGAAAACGGCACCGGCATTGTCTATCCCTTAACCCCTTGGCTTTCAGGCCCGGAATGCCCGGGCGAAAGAGTGTAATACCGGCTTCGCCGGAAAAGACCAGAGGAATTAGGGTT
>JAGWIE010000075.1 GCA_028866445.1 Rhodospirillales bacterium
CGACACAAAGTCGAGAACATGTTCGCCAAGCTCAAGGACTGGCGACGCGTCGCTACGCGATACGACCGATGCGCACATACTTTCTTCTCAGCCATCTGCATCGCCGCAGCCGTCGCATTCTATCTCAAAGAATGAGTCCTGAGCCTAGGCTATTAGTTCATCCACGCCGTGAAACAGGCCGATTTCAGGCTGGCGGTTTCGGGTGTGTCCGGCGGCAGCAAGCAGGGCATTTGCGTTGTCGCCGGCACGGCCTGTGATCTGGTTGAGGGCATTCTTTGATTGGACCGAGATGGCCGACTGGCAGGTATCATCACATTCGTGCGCGCTTGAACAAAGAGAGAAGCCCCACGGGAAGCGAGTATGGGGGACTGAAAGCGCGGGACTGCCAGGCGCAGGACCGCAAGGATTTGCGGGAGAAACTTGCCGGGCAGCAGCGCTACCTCTTCACCTTGATCCAGAAATTCGGCACCGATCGGGGCGAGTTTATGCCGATGCTATCGGAGCGCTCGGACGTCATCGTCATCACAGATGAGGCGCACCGCAGCCAATATGCCCAGCTGGCCGCCATCATACGCCGGGCGCTGCCAAACGCCGCCTTTCTGGGCTTCACCGACACGCTGTTAGTGGCCGGTGAGGAAAAAACCCTGGAGGTTTTTGCGGCGGGATTGTCCAGCCATTTTTGATCTGATGCTCAACCCTATCCGATGCGGCTGAGATGGCATCTTTGACAGCTTCATCGAGGGATCTACCACCGCCATGGTATCCGGCAGGTCTGGGATTCGAACGCCCCGCAGCGCACGATCCGTGCCTTATTTCTGCAGCCCGGTATTCTAGAAATCGAGGTGCGCGGTGAGCGTGGTGTTGGGCATTGCAAGAGCATGCCGGGCTGTGCGGGTTTATGAGCGGTTGCTGGCGCGGGCGAAGCCCGTGCAAGGTGAGTCACGGCGCGAGCGGCAGTTGCGGCGAAAGGCTGGTGGTACAGCACCCGTGGCGCCGGAGCTGAAATATCCGAAGCCTATGGATCTCGTTTTCCCTGGCAATCACATCAAGCTGTTTAATAATCTGCTTGAGCGTACGGGGCTGAAAATCGACCGCGATGGCAAGGCCCGCACCGCCTATAGTTTACGCCACACCTATATCTGCATGCGGCTGATGGAAGTGCCGATATTTATCAGGTCGCCAAGAACTGCCGCACCTCGGTCGAGATGATCGAGAAGCATTATGCGGTGCATCTGAAGAACACGCTCGATGCCACCGCCATCAATGTCACGAGTAAGAGGGCCGGGAAGGGGAAATTAAAAGCCGGTGCGGAGAAGGGGGCTCGGAAGGCGGGAGAGCTTACCACGGAACTGGATGGGGACGGGCGGATTGAGGCCGATTGAAAGCAGGGCGTAGGCCCGGCCAGAGAGCGATCCGCTTGGCGGACCGCCCAGAAGCGCACCCCTCGCGGGTGCGCAATTAGGGGCTTGGCCCCACGACGCTATTTGCCGGCTGATCTTCTCAAGACACAGGTGCAACGAGGCGGAGATGCCGTCTCACCAGCGACAGTTTATCGCGAGATGGAAACGAGATCGCGGGGGAGCAGGGTAACCTGATTGCCGCCATTGCGCTTCGATTGATACATCGCCTCTGGGCAGGCGTGCAGAAATGCCGGAAATACAGGGGCGCTAGCGAGGTGAGTAGCAGAGAACATAACAAGAACACTAAATCCACAACTCAGCCCAAGAGTCGAGTCGGGATTTGAGTGGCCTCATCCTGTATCGCCAAGGGCACCATACATGAGGAAATAAAAAGCACTGTTTAATCGCAATAATAGGCTCTCCCGGACGAGAGCCTATTATTTGATAATCTATAGAGGGGAATAGGCTAGCCATCTTTCTGAAGATTTTCGAGGTAGCTTTCGTAGTCTTCTTCCTCTTCCGGATCCAAATCGAATTCCCTACGGTGCTCCTCGCAGAGCCCTTTAAAATCCAATTAAACCCGGCGCAGCAGTGCCACCGGCAGGCAGGAGAACAGCGCGGCCAGCCGGATGCTGCCGCGTAGGCTTCTGCGCTCCCCGGTTAGTACATCTTCCCATTCGCCGGCCCCTATGGTCAGGCTGGTCCTACCCCAAACATGCTCCGCCAGTTTGGGCTGGCCGGGATCGAATTTGCCCGCCAAACGTGTTACGGCGGTAACAATCTCGCCTTGAGCATGGCTGCGCCGGAAAGCCAAAACATGCGAGGCCGCCTGCCCCCGTGCCGTCAGCTTCTCATACCGCCCGGCTGCAAAAATTTCTGGGCATTGCGCCCGCAGATTTAACGCTCGGCCAATGATGCCCTGTTTTAACCGGCCATCCTGCCAGTCGGCAATGTCTGGCAGGGGCTTGCTTAGGCTGGCGATACGGGCAGTGAAATTCACGGGGCGGCGATTATCCGGGTCAACAAAACTCTGGTCCCAATATTCAGTGCCTTGATATAAATCCGGTACACCAGGGGCGGTCAGGCGGATAAGCGTCTGCGCCAGACCATTCATCGCCCCGGCCGGGCCGATACGCCGGGAGAATGACACAATTTCGTCCAGCACTGGGCGGGCGGCATCCAGGCAATGGAACAAAAACCGTTTCGCCGCCGCCTCATAGGTCTCATTCGGCGCCGCCCATTCGGAATGGCGCTTGGCCTCGCGCATCGCCTTGCGCAACCATTCCATCACCCGGTTCCCATAGGCGTCAATGCTGGAGGCATCCTTGGCCTCTAGCCCCAGCGGCCAGCCGGCGACCAGCATCTGGTAGAGCATCAGTTCGTCGGCCATGTCCGGTCCCGCTTGTTCGCGAATGAGGTTGTTCAACCGCGTCCAGCGCGTCACCATGCGCTCCCATTCATCGGGAATTTCGGAGAGCACGGCTAGGCGCAGGCGCGTATCCTCGCCGCGCTTATGGTCGTGGGTGGCGGTGGCCAGTAATGCGCCGGGAAAAGACCGCCTTCGCGCAGCCATCAGATTGTGGAATCCGGCCGGACTAAGCGCGAACTGGCCAGGACTGGAGCCGACTTCATTGCGCGAGAGCAGCCGGCCATATCGGTAAAACGCTGTATCTTCGACCGATTTGGCGGCTGTCGGGGCGGAGAGCTGTTGGAAAGAGACCATGGAGCGCAGCCGGTCCGCCCGGCGCGCGTTAGGTGGCAACGCCCGTGGCGGTTCGGTCAGCAACCATTTGCGTAACAGATCAAAAATCCCGACATCCGCAGGGCGGTAGCTGCGCCGGGCACCAGCAATGGCACGCTCTAGCATCTGCGCATCCACCGCACTGCCCCCTGCCTGCCCGGCATAAAGCCGATAAACCGGGAAATGGACCAAGATCTCTCGTAACCCCCGCCGAATGGCCGAGAGCGTATAATCGCGCGTATGAAATTCCCGCTGGGCGGCATGGTGCAATTGCGCGGCCAGGCTGTGCAACTCACTGGCCAAATTATCGCGAAGAATCTGGCGGCGGGCGGGCTCTTCCTCAGCAGCAAAAGCCGCCGGGCGGCCGGTTAAATTCTCCCACAAGCGAGAGAGCGGGGCTTCGCCTTCCGGGTTGTGCAGCACAGCTGCCACTTGATCCATAAAATCATAGCCGGTGGTGCCATCCGTCTGCCAGTTGCGGTCCAGCCGCTCCCACGGTGCCAGAATTTTTTCCACCACGATATAAGGCATACCCTGCGCGGCCTCTGGGGGCCGTGCCATTCCAGCCTCAGCCATGGCGCGGCGTAGTTTGCGGGCATAAGCACGCGGGTCCGCCAGACCATCAATGTGGTCGATCCGTACCCCATCGATCAGCCCCTCCGCATAGAGACCGAGGAGAAATCCGTGCGTGGCATTGAACACTTTGGGCAGCTCCACCCGCAGTCCCGCCAGCGTGTTGATATCGAAAAAGCGCCGCCAATTGATCTCGTCAGAGGCGGTACGCCACCAGGCCAGGCGGTAATGCTGGCGCTGCAACAGCTCGTGCAAAGCGCGCGGGGCGGTAAAGCGGACGAATATTTCCTCCAGCGCTGGCATGTGAGTGGCGGCAAAGTTTTTAAGTGCCTCCTTTGCCTTCTCAGACTCTACGGCGGGGTGGCGCATCCGAGCCGCATTGGCGAAGGCCCGTGAGATATCAGCGGCTCCCTCCACCCCGCGCAGTACCAATGCCGCGCTGCGGGGCGAGAGCGGGAAATAATGCTCGAAATAATCGAAATAAAGCCGGCCGGTCTCCTTATCCAGCCGCAGCTTTAAATCGCCTGATTCCAACACATCGCCATAGGCGGCACCCAGAAACGGCGCCAGCAATTTTCCGGTGAGATTGGGGTCTGCCGGGTGCCAGTTAATATCAAAAAAATTTGCAAACATGCTGGCGGGGCCAAATTCCAGCACATCCAGCCACCAGTGATTATCTGCCCCACCTACGCCCATATGGTTGGGCACGATATCCAGTAGCAGCCCCATCGCGTGATGGCGCAGCACGGCCACCAGGCGGCGCAGCGAGGGCAGTCCTCCCAGCTCAGGGTTGATCTCGTGGTGATCCACAATGTCATAGCCGTGGGTGGAACCCGCGCGGGCTTTTAAAATTGGCGAGGCATAGAGATGCGAAATGCCCAGCGCGCTGAGATACGGCACGATTTTTGCCGCATCATCCAGCGTGAAGCCTTTATGAAATTGCAGCCGGGCGGTGGCGCGCGGTGTTGTGGAGAGGGTTGGTTTTAAAACGCTCACGGTAGCCTCCGCGCCGCCGATAAAGCCTGCAACCGAGCCTGAAAATCCTCCCGCTGGAAAATTTGCTCCACATTGCCCGGCAGCCGCCGCCGCCAATTTGGATGCTCCGTGCTGGTGCCGGGCAGATTGGGTGCCTCCACCAGCGAGAGCGCATCCTCAACCGGCAGCAGCGCCAGCATGGAGGCCGCACGGCCCAGATGCACCGCCGCTGGGAAGCTGACGGCTGCACCGTCATCATCAGGCGGTTGCGGGGCCTGGGTAGCGCCGGAGGCCGTAAAAGCGGCCCATAAATCCTTCCTGTCCTGGGCGCGATGCATTGGCGTATCCCCAGCCAAGTTGAGTTTTTCCCGCCATTCAATATCTTTGCCCTCCCACCATCCGGCCACGGTAGGCACGTCATGTGTGGTGGTCATTGCCACTGCCTCTTTGGTCCAAATGGAAGGGGGCTTGAAGCTTTTGCCGTCATGCTCAAACCACATCACCCGCAGTCCTGCGATGCCTGCATCGGTCAGCAGCTCGCCATAGCCCTCGGGCAAAGTGCCGAGATCCTCTCCCAGAATCACCGCCTTGTGGCGGTGGGATTCCAGATTAACCAACCGGATCAGATCCGTCTGCGGCATGGTCAGATACGCCCCCTCCGCCGAGCTTTTGCCAAGCGGGATCACCCATAAGCGCGAGAGCCCCATCACATGGTCAATCCGCACCCCGCCGGCATGGCGCATGCAGTGGCGCAGCATATCCAAAAACGCGCTATAGCCGCTGCGCTTAAGGCCGCGGGGCGAGAAGGCGGTGATACCCCAGCTCTGCCCCTCACGGTTGAGCAAATCTGGCGGCGCGCCGATTTCCAACCCGTGCAACACCTCATCCTGGCGGCTCCAGCAATGGGAGCCGGCATGGTCTGTTCCCACCGCCAAATCCGCGATGATGCCAATCTTCGCGCCCGCTGCGCGCATCGCGGCATTAGCGGTTTGCAACCCTTGCCCCGCCAGCCATTGCAGCCAGGCGTGAAAGCTAACCTCGCGTTGATATGCCTTGGCAAAATCGGCCACTTCTGGATTTTCCGGGTGGCTGTAAACCTTCGGCCAGTTGCGCCAATCCAGCATGGATTTACCTTGCGCGGCGAGATGCACTGAGAGTGCTTCGAACAACGCATGGCGCTCCAGCCCCAGCCCGGCTTGCGCGCGGAAGGCGGCCAAGGCCGGCCAATCCTGAAATGTCTCAAACTCGGCGCGCAACTCCGCCATTTTGGCGGCGGCGGCGCTGGGCCAGTTGATCAGCTTGGCATCCACATCAGCCAGTGTGCGGGCAATGTGCAGCACATTCAGCGCCGCCCGGTTGGAGGGACTATACGGTTCAAAGCGCTGCAAATCTGCCGCGAATAGCGCATGAACCGGGCTGATGCCCACCGCGTCAGCGCCTAGCCCAGCCGCGCGCACCGCGAAATCCCGTAAGGCCGCAAAATCGCCGATTCCGCCATCATGCAGGCGTTTTAGCCCGTAAAGCTGCACGGTCAGGCCCCAGAGCTTCTCGCCGCGGCCAACATCCGCTAGCCCGTAAGCCTTGCGCGGGGCGATAGCGAGGCTGATTTCCACCCCGCCAAAAATCAGCTTGTGATACCCCGGCAGAGCAATGCCTGGAATGGCAACACCCCCGCGCGCCAGAGGTGCGAAACCCTCAGAAACGGTGCCAGTCTCCAGCTCCAGCCGGTACGGGCCGGGGCTGCCCGGCAGCACCACATCCTCCCCCGCCCAGGCCGTGAGCAAGCGGGGCTCCGCATCCGCCTGCTCTGGGCCCAGAGCCTCCAATATGGCAAGTAGGCTGGCATCCGATACGGTTTGCGCCTTGCCATTCACATCGCGCCAGATGCGGATGATCCCTGCCCGTGCGGCGTCCTCATGCAAAACGCTCATTCATCCACCCATAGGCAAAATGTGTAACCAGGCAGAGCGCCTTGCAATGCGGGG
>JAGWIE010000076.1 GCA_028866445.1 Rhodospirillales bacterium
ATCTCGCCTTCCATGGTCACGAACTGCACGCCCAGCACGTTATTGGTGGTGAGGCCATATTTCAGGCAATGCACCCCGCCGGAGTTCTCCGCCACATTGCCGCCAATCGAGCACGCAATCTGGCTGGAAGGGTCTGGCGCGTAATAAAATCCCTCGCCTTCCACCGCCTTGGTGATGGCGAGGTTGGTGACACCCGGCTGCACCACGGCCAGCCGGTCCTCATAATCCACTTCCAGAATTTTCTTGAACTTGCTCATGCCGAGCAGCACAGCATCCGCCAGCGGCAGCGCCCCGCCGGAAAGCGAGGTGCCGGAACCACGTGGCACCACCTTGATTTTTTGCGCGTGGCAATAGTTGAGAACCGCCGCCACCTGGTCCACAGTTTCCGGCAGCACCACTACCATGGGCGGCTGGCGGTAAGCGGTGAGGGCATCCGTCTCATAAGGGCGCAATTCGTCCGGCTGGTCGATCACGCCTTCCCCTGGGACAAGCCGCCGCAAGGCCGCGATGATCTCGTCACGGCGGGCGAGGATGCGCTGGTCCGGCAGGGGCATTTGCAATGGCATGGCGGCAGCCTACACGGTAGGGCCAGCGCCCGCCAGCGCCCGCGGGTTTTCAAATGAAGCGATGGACGCGACTCGGCAACATCGCGCATTCTTCCCCCATGCCTCCGCTTCGGGCACAAACAGGACAACAAAACGCATGATAAGCGTGGACTTGAACAGCGATATTGGCGAAGGCTACGGCGCCTGGGCAATGGGCGATGACGCAGCGATGCTCAGCATCGTCTCCAGCGCCAATATCGCCTGCGGATTTCATGGCGGCGACCCGGCGGGAATGCTGGAAACCGTGCGGAACGCAGCTTCACGCAATGTTACCATCGGCGCGCATGTCTCATACCCAGACCGCGCGGGCTTCGGCCGGCGAGACATGGATTTGACCAGCGAGGAGCTGACTGGCGACGTTATTTACCAGATCGGCGCGCTGATGGGCATGGCCAAAGCAGCGGGTACAGAAATGCGCTACGTAAAACCGCATGGCGCGCTCTATAATCATATCGCGCATAACGAGCGCCAGGGCCTCGCGGTTATCAAGGCGATTAAAATGGTTAACCCCGCGCTGGTGCTAATGGGCCTTGCCTGTACGCCGGGGCTGGAGCTTGCCCGCGCCGAAGGGCTGAGTGTAATGCCCGAAATTTTTGCAGACCGCGGTTACACGCCGCAAGGTCTCCTCGTTTCCCGCCGCGACCCCGGCGCCGTGCTGCATGATGCAGACCAGGCCGCACAGCGTATGCTGAAATTTGCGCGCACCGGTATGCTCACCGCTAATGACGGCACGGAGCTGCGGATCGCGGCGGGATCCATCTGCGTGCATGGCGACAGCCCCAATGCTGTGGCCATGGCACAGGCAATAAAGCGGTTATTTGAAGCGGAAGGCATAGCGGTTAAAGCCTTTGCCTGACATGCGCTTCCTGCCGGTAAACCACCACAGCTTCATGGTTGAGCTGCGAAACCTTGAGGAAACGCAAGAGCTTTTGCGCGCGTTACATGAAAACCCCCTGCCGGGCGTTGAGGAAATTATTCCGGCGGCGCGCACGTTGCTGCTCCGCTTCACGCCCGAGATTGTAAAAGCCGAGATTTTGGCAAGGCAGATTACAAGACTGGATATGAATTCGGCCCGGCCGCTGGAAGGCCCGCTTGTGGAAATACCAGTGGCGTATGACGGCGAGGATTTGCCTGAGGTCTCCACGCTCACCGGGCTGAGCGTGGCCGAGATTATCCGCCGCCACGGCGAAGCCGAATATCTCGTGGCGTTTTGCGGTTTTGCCCCCGGCTTTGGCTATCTGGTGGGCGGTGATGCCGCCTTGGCCGTGCCGCGCCGCAAAACCCCGCGCACCCGCATTCCGGCAGGCGCGGTGGCGCTGGCGGGGGAATTCACCGGCGTCTACCCGAGCGCCAGCCCCGGCGGCTGGCAGCTCATCGGCACCACGCCGCTAAAGATGTGGGACCTCTCCCGCAAACCACCGGCTTATTTCCAACCAGGCTACCGCGTGCGGTTTGTTAATCTTGCTTCCACCAAAAGGGAGTTTTCCATTCCCACCGCGCCGGTGGTTCAAGCGCCGGAAGCAAAAGCAAGCGCGGTGCAGTTCACCATCCTCGCCGCCCCGCTGCCTGCCTTGTTGCAAGATCTTGGGCGGTTTGGCGAGGCCCGCCAGGGCGTTTCAATCTCTGGCGCTCTGGATCTTAGCGCGCTCAAATCCGCCAACCGCCTTGTTGGAAATGATGAAGCCACACCCTGCCTGGAACTCACCGGCGGCATAAGTTTTCGCAGCAGTGGAGCGGCGGTGATTGGCATTGCCGGGGCACCACGTGGCATTCGGCTTCACAACGCCGCCGGGCAGGTTTTGCGCGCGGGACCTTACGCGCCCATTGCGTTAGAAGTAGGTGACGAGATAACGCTGGCTGCTCCAAACGCCGGAATGTACAGCTACCTTGCCGTGCGCGGTGGTTTCAATGTTGAAAAAACCCTCGGCAGCGCCTCAAGAGATACACTTTCAGATATCGGGCCAGAGCCGGTGGGTGCCGGGTGCGTGTTGCCGGTGGGGGAAGCGGCAAACCTCACCGCTGTTTCCTTGCACGAAGCACCGTCTTTCGCTTTTCCAAAACACGGCGAGACCGTAACACTGGACCTTACCCTCGGCCCACGAACAGATTGGTTCACCGAAGAGGCACTGGAGGTGCTGGCCAACACGGAATGGCAGGTCACGCCGCATTCCAACCGCATCGGTCTGCGGCTGAACGCAGCCACATGCCTTGCCCGCATCAGGATGGAGGAACTGCCCAGTGAAGCCGTAACACGCGGCGCAGTGCAGGTGCCTACTGATGGCAAGCCCTTGCTGTTCCTGGCAGACCACCCGCTAACCGGTGGCTACCCGGTCATCGGCGTGGTGACGGAATATCATCTCAATCTCGCCGGGCAAATTCCCGTAGGGGCTAAAATCCGCTTCCGCCCCCTCGCCCCGTTTCAGGACATTACGCCATGAAGAAAATCCTCATCGCCAACCGTGGCGAAATCGCCGTGCGGGTCATCCGCGCCTGCAAGGATTACGGGGTGCAGTCCGTGGCCGTATATGCGGACCCGGACGCACAGGCTTTGTTCGTCAGCCTGGCAGATGAAGCCTATGCGCTGCACGGCGCATCGCCGGCTGAAACCTATCTCGACATCAACAAGCTTTTGCAAATCGCTAAGCGTGCGCAGGCGGATGCGGTACATCCCGGCTATGGCTTTCTTTCTGAGCGTGCGGAATTTGCTCGCGCTGTGGTGGAAGCCGGGTTGGTCTGGATCGGCCCGAATGCGGATGTGATCGCGGCATTGGGCGACAAAATTTCCGCCCGCCGCATCGCGCAATCGGTTGGCGCCCCTTTGGTGGCGGGCAGTTCTGGGCCGGTGGAAACAGCGGAAGACGCTGTGGCTTTTGCCAAACAGCACGGCTTGCCCATCGCCATTAAGGCTGCCTATGGCGGCGGCGGCCGCGGCATGAAAGTGGCCAGAAAACTTGAGGAGGTGGCGGAACTCTACGATTCCGCCAAACGCGAGGCGATCACCGCTTTCGGTCGCGGCGAATGCTATATGGAACGGTTTCTGGACCGCCCCCGGCATATCGAAGCGCAGATCATCGCCGACACGCACGGCAGCGTGCTGGTGCTCGGCACGCGGGACTGCTCCCTTCAGCGCCGCAACCAGAAACTGATCGAGGAAGCACCAACGCCTTTCATAACTGAGGCACAACGCCATACCATCGAGGATTCAGCCAAACGCATCTGCGCGGCGGCTAAGTATTCAAGTGCAGGCACGGTGGAATTTTTGCTGGGGCAGGACGGCACAATTTCGTTTCTTGAAGTGAACACAAGGCTGCAGGTGGAACACACCGTCACGGAGGAAACCACCGGCGTTGACATCGTAATCGAACAATTTCGTATCGCTGAAGGCAAGGCACTGGCATTTTCCGAAGCCCCGCCGCGTGGCCACGCCATCGAATTTCGCATCAACGCCGAGGACCCGGCCAAGGGCTTCCTGCCCACGCCTGCCCTCATTACCCGGTTTACACCCCCCAGCGGCCCCGGCGTGCGGCTGGATAGCGGGGTTGTCTCCGGCTCCGTCATCCCCGGCCAATATGATTCGCTCATCGCCAAGCTTATCATCACCGGCAAAACCCGCGATGAAGCCCTCGCCCGCGCGCGGCGCGCTTTGGGCGAATTTATTATCGAAGGCCCCGCCACCGTGCTGGCCTTTCATCAGGCGGTGCTAAACCACCCGGATTTCACCGGGGAAAGCGGCTTTGCCGTGCACACGGGCTGGATCGAGACTGAGTTCCAGGCCCGTTTCGCTCCAGCCCCGCGCCCGGCCCCGTTGGAGGACAACACGCTGCTCCGCCTGCCAATGGAAATTAACGGTAAACGCCACGAAATCGGCCTGCCCCGCGCCTTGCTGGCCGGGCTTGCCATTGCCCCTGCCATTGCGGCCACCCCCGCCGCGCCGGAGAATGTGATAAAAGCCCCCGTTGCGGGCAGCATCCTGGCCTGGAAAGTGGCTGACAAGGCAGAGGTGCAGGCGGGCCAATTGATTGCCGTGATGGAGGCGATGAAAATGGAGGTGCAAATCACCGCCCCCCGCCCCGGCACCATCCGGCAGAAGGCAGCGCAAGGCGCGGCGCTGAACGCGGGAGACAGCATCGCCGATTACGAATAACTGCCCGCAGGTTCACGGCCCGGCCAAGTTGTTCTAAGACCCGCGGCAGTTACCCACCGCCGAGGTTTTTAAGTGATCCGCCTGGACAATATCAGCAAGCAGAACGGCCCCCGCCTGATCTTTATCGAGGCCTCGGCGGCTTTGCAGAAGGGCGAGAAAATCGGCCTGGTCGGCCCCAACGGGGCGGGCAAATCCACGCTGTTCCGGCTCATCACCGGGCAGGATGAGCCGGATGAAGGCCAGATTTTAACCGATAAGGGCATCACCATCGGCCTGTTCAGCCAGGATGTGGGCGAAATGGCCGGCCATAGCGCCGTGGCGGAGGTGATGAACGGCGCCGGGCCGGTGAGCGAGGTGGGCGCCGAGCTGGCCCAGCTGGAAGCCGACCTCGCCGACCCCGATAAGTTCGACCAGATGGAAGAAATCCTGGAGCGTTTCGGCGAGGTACAGGCAAGGTTTGAGGAGCTGGGCGGCTACGCGCTGGACGCCAAGGCCCGCGAGGTTCTGCATGGGCTCGGCTTTTCCCAGGAGATGATGGAAGGCGATGTCGGCCGCCTCTCCGGCGGGTGGAAGATGCGCGTGGCCCTGGCCCGCATCCTGCTCATGCGGCCAGATGTGATGCTGCTGGACGAACCCTCCAACCATCTGGACCTGGAAAGCCTGATCTGGCTGGAGCAGTTTTTGGCTGGCTATGACGGCGCGCTGTTGATGACCTCGCACGACCGCGAATTCATGAACCGCATCATCAACAAGGTCATCGAGATTGATGCCGGCAATCTCAACAGCTATTCCGGCGATTACGAATTTTATGCCCGCCAGGCGGCTTTGAACGAGAAGCACCAGCAGGCGCAGTTTGAGCGCCAGCAGGCGATGCTGGCCAAGGAAATCGCGTTTATTGAACGTTTCAAGGCCCGCGCCAGCCACGCCGCCCAGGTGCAAAGCCGGGTAAAAAAACTGGACAAGATCGAGCGCGTGGAACCACCCAAACGCCGCCAGACCATCGAGTTCGATTTCAAACCCGCCCCGCGCTCGGGCGATGATGTGGCCAATCTGCGCGGTGTTTCCAAAGCCTATGGCGCCAAGACCATCTATGACAATCTGGACCTTCTCATCCGCCGCAAGGAGCGCGCTTGCGTGCTGGGCATCAACGGGGCTGGCAAATCAACTCTCCTGAAGCTCGTCACCGGCAGCTCCGCCCCAGATGCGGGAACGGTCACCCTCGGCGGCAGCGTGAAGATGGGTTATTTCGCCCAGCACGCCATGGATCTGCTGGATGGCGAGGCCACGGTTTTCGAAGCGCTGGACAACGCCTTTCCCCATGCGGGCCAGGGCAGCTTGCGCGCTTTGGCGGGTGCCTTCGGCTTCTCGGGCGACGAGGTGGAAAAACGCGTGCGCGTGCTCTCCGGCGGAGAGAAAGCCCGGCTGGTGATGGCGTTGATGCTGTTCGACCCGCCGAATTTTCTGGTGCTGGACGAGCCGACCAACCATCTGGACCTCGCCACCAAGGAAATGCTCATCAAGGCGCTGGCGAATTATGAAGGCACCATGCTGTTCGTTTCGCATGATCGGCATTTCCTCGCCGCCCTTTCCAACCGCGTTCTGGAACTCACGCCTGATGGCCTGCATCAATATGATGGCGGCTACACCGAATATGTCGCGCGCACGGGCAGGAAGCCCCCGGCTTGCATAGCTAGGAATGAATATGACTGACAAGAAAACCCCGCTGCTCATCACCCATAGCGGCAAGTTCCATTGCGACGAGGTGTTCGCCTACGCCGTGCTGCGCCTGGCGCTGGGCCTTTCCAAACCGGGCGAGGACCATGTTCTGCTGCGCACCCGAAAGCAGGAGCTTATCGAAACCGGCGATATTGTCTTCGATGTGGGCTTGATTTCAGACGCCACCAATAACCGCTTCGACCATCA
>JAGWIE010000077.1 GCA_028866445.1 Rhodospirillales bacterium
CAGCATGGGGATTGCACCACGGGGTTCGCCAGCGCATATGCGGAGATCATCATGGACCAGCCTTCGGCCAGCACCGATTTTCCGCATCAAAGCGTCACCTTCCCAGAAGGTGTGGCGCTGGATTGTGGCCGGGTTCTGCCCAGCGTAACAGTGGCCTACCGCACTTACGGCACGCTGAACGCCAAAAAAAGCAACGCCATTCTCGTTTGCCACGCCCTTACGGGGGATCAATATGTGGCCGAGCAGAACCCTGAAACCGGCCGCCCCGGCTGGTGGAACAGCGTTGTGGGGCCAGGGGCGGCCATCGACACGGAAAAATATTTCGTCATCTGCACCAATGTGCTGGGCGGCTGCATGGGCTCCACTGGCCCGCGCTCACCCCATGCGGAAAAGCCTGGCAGGCTATGGGGCACGGATTTTCCCGTCATCACCATCGACGACATGGTACGGGTGCAGAAGCGGCTGGTGGAGCATTTCGGTATCGCCAAACTATTCGCGGTCATCGGCGGTTCCATGGGCGGTATGCAGGTGCTCTCCTGGGCGGTGCAGTTTCCGGAAATGGTGTTCGCCGCCGTGCCCATCGCCACGGCTTATTATCATTCGGCGCAAAACATCGCCTTTCACGAGATCGGCCGGCAGGCGATCTTCGCGGACCCATGCTTTCGGAACGGCAATTACTGGGAAGAGGGCGTGCGGCCGGAGCGGGGCCTCGCCGTGGCGCGGATGACAGCGCATATCACTTATGTTTCCGAAGAAGCGCTTACCCGCAAATTCGGCCGCAAGCTGCAAAACGCTGAAGGGCTTTCAACCCTTGGCGAGCAATTCGCGGTGGAAAGCTACCTGCAATACCAGGGCAGTTCCTTCGTACAACGCTTCGATGCGAATGCTTACCTCACCATCACCAGGGCGACAGATCTGTTCGATATGGCAGCCGAGCATGGCGGCGCGTTGGCTGATGCCTTCCGTGGCGTGAAGGCGCGGTTCCTGCTCGTTTCCTTCTCGTCAGACTGGCTGTTTCCCACGGCGCAATCGCGCGTCATTGCCCGCGCGCTCAACCATGCGGCGGTGAATGTGTCGTTCGTAGAGGTGCAATCCGATAAAGGGCATGACGCCTTCCTGCTGGATGAGCCGGATTTCCATGCCACTTTGCGCGGGTTTCTGGTCGGCTGCGCCGAACATGCAGGGCTTTCATGAGCGGCGAGAGAAAAATCCGTGTCGACCTAGCGTTGATCGCCGGCATGGTGCAGCCCGGCTCGCGCGTGCTGGATGTTGGTTGTGCCGAGGGCCAGCTTATCGAGCATCTCACCAGGGCAAAAAACTGCGATGCGCGTGGTATCGAGATCGACATGGAAGAGGTACAGCGCGCCATCGCCCATGGTCTGCCGGTAATGCAGGGCGACGCGGACACCGAGCTTGTAACCTATCCTGACGCCGCGTTCGACTATGTGATTCTTTCCCGTACCTTGCAGGCAGTGGAACAGCCGCGCGAAGTGCTACGGCAGATGCTGCGCATTTCAACCCATGCCATCGTTTCGTTTCCAAATTTCGGGCATTGGAACCTGCGCCTGCAACTGCTCACCCGCGGGCGGATGCCGATGACCGCGGGCTGGAACCGCATGTGGTACGAAACGCCGAATATCCACCCCTGCACCATCAAGGATTTCTTCGCCCTGTGCGCGATGGACGGCTATGTGGTGGAGGACTGGCTGGCGGCTGATGAGCAGGGCCTGCGAACGCCCTGGCGTCGCTCGCAGCGTTTGGCCAATCTCTTTGGCGAGCAAGGGCTGTTCCTGCTCCGCAAGGCGTAAGCCCCGCTTAGTTTCTATCCACCAGCATCACCGGGGTCACGCTCACGCGGGCAACCCCCATGCTCACCACGCCAAGCTCTTCCGCCGCGCCCTCGGAGAGGTCGAGAATCCGATGGTTGTGCGGCATACAATCATCGACTTTCACCACAACCGAGCGGCTTGAATTGCCCAGAAGGGCGACGCGCACGCGGGTGCCGAGCGGAATGGTGTGTGAAGCGGCGGTCATGCCCCAGCCCGTAAAATGATCGCCGGTGCAGGTGCGGTGCAAGCCGGGTCCAGCCCTGTACCAGGAGGCTGTCCCGGTCATTGCCGGGCCAGCCTCTACCAAGGCGGGTTCGACCTTTGCCGCGGCGGGGGCAGGGGTAGGCCGGGTAATGCTGGCTTGCGGCGCTGGAACAGGCTGGGTTGCGCAGGCGCTCAACAGGCCAGCGAGCAATGTCACCATAAGGCGGGGAAATAAGGCACGGGCCGTCCGGCATGGCTGGTAAGCGGTCAGTTCCATGAATTCTCTGTTAGGCTCAATTGCGGCAATTGCATGGCAGCGGGTTGGATTCCTACTTGAAATCTGCCGTCTATGGTGTGGCCGGGGGTGAAATGACAATTCAAATTGATGATTCGGAAACGCAAGGGCCCAGCCCCGCCGTTGGCCCCAGCCGCCCTTATCTGTTCAAGCTGCTGGGGCCGGGGCTTATCACTGGCGCGTCGGATGACGACCCCAGCGGCATTGCCACCTACTCCCAGGCAGGAGCGGCGTTCTCCTACGGGCTGAGCTGGGCAATGCTGGTCTCCTAC
Organism: Rhodospirillales bacterium; assembly: GCA_028866445.1. Lineage (GTDB taxonomy): Bacteria > Pseudomonadota > Alphaproteobacteria > Acetobacterales > Acetobacteraceae > Acidocella. Next base: position 2,601 of record JAGWIE010000077.1, read on the forward strand.
CCGCTGATGGTGGCGGTGCAGATGATCAGCGCGCGGATCGGCCGCACCACGGGCCGCGGCATCGCTGGCGTATTGCGGCTGCATTATCCCCAATGGCTGCTTAACGGGGTGGTGGCGCTGCTGCTCGTTGCCAATGTCATAAATTTAGGTGCGGACCTTGGTGCCATGGCGGACGCCGCGGCGCTGCTGCTGCCAGCACCTCTCGCGCTCTATGTGTTACTGTTCGCTGCAGTCTGCGTGTCGATGCAGATTTTCATGCAATACACACGTTACGTGGCAGCTTTGAAATGGCTGACGGTGGCGTTGTTCGCTTATTTCGGTGTGCTGCTGGTGGTGCATGTAAACTGGCGGGAACTGTTGGCTGGGTTGTTCCTGCCGCGTTTCAGCATCAAAGGGGCGTATCTCACCACGCTGGTGGCAATTTTGGGTACCACCATCAGCCCTTATCTGTTTTTTTGGCAAGCGTCTGAAGAGGCTGAGGATTCAAGGGTGAGCCCAAGCCGGCTCGATCTGGTGGACGCACCATCACAGGGGCCAGCAGCATTGCGGCGCATCGAGATCGACACGGTCGTTGGCATGGGTTTTTCCAATCTGGTGGCGCTGGCCATCATCATTACAACGGCGGCCACACTCCACACGCATGGCATCACCAACATCCAAACCTCGGCTCAGGCTGCTGCCGCGTTGCGCCCATTGGCCGGAAAATTCGCGGCCGCGGTGTTTGCGGTCGGCATCATCGGCACCGGGCTGTTGGCGGTGCCGGTGCTCGCGGGCTCAGCCGCCTATGCCATTGGCGAGGCGCGGCAATGGCCCACCGGCCTCGCGCGGCGGCCAAAAGAGGCACAGGCATTTTATGCCACGCTGGTCATTGCCACGATGGTCGGCATGATCATCAATTTCGCGCCGATCGACCCGATTAAAGCGTTGTTCTGGAGCGCTGTCATCAACGGCGTGGTGGCGGTGCCGGTGATGGTGGTGATGATGCTGCTTACCGCGCGGCCGGATATCATGGGGCAATTCGTGGTGAGCGGCGCGCTAAAATTTTTCGGCTGGCTGGCAACGGGCCTCATGGGAGTGGTGGTCGTCGCCATGCTGGCGCTTATGGTCTAACCTCTTCTGCATTTTACCTTTGGGCGCAACGGGCCTAATTATAAGCAAAACGCCTGTTTCTGGAGATGCCGCCATGCCCGCCTATCGTTCCCGCACCACCACCCACGGCCGCAACATGGCTGGCGCCCGCGGTTTGTGGCGCGCCACCGGCATGACAGATGCGGATTTCGGTAAGCCGATCATCGCCGTGGTCAACAGCTTCACCCAGTTCGTGCCTGGCCATGTGCATTTGAAAGATCTCGGCCAGCTTGTGGCGCGCGAGATTGAGGCGGCCGGCGGTGTGGCCAAGGAGTTCAACACCATTGCGGTGGATGACGGCATCGCAATGGGGCATGACGGCATGCTCTACTCGCTGCCCTCGCGCGAGCTGATTGCGGATTCCGTGGAGTACATGGTGAATGCCCATTGCGCCGATGCGATGGTGTGCATCTCCAATTGCGACAAGATCACGCCCGGCATGTTGATGGCGAGCCTGCGGTTGAACATTCCCTCCGTGTTCGTCTCCGGCGGGCCGATGGAGGCTGGCAAGGTCGTTGTTAAAGGCAAGGCGCGCGCGCTGGACCTCGTGGATGCCATGGTTGTGGCCGCCGATGACAGCTACTCGGACGAGGAAGTGAAAACCATTGAGCGTTCGGCCTGCCCCACCTGCGGCTCGTGTTCTGGCATGTTCACCGCCAATTCCATGAACTGTCTTACCGAGGCGCTGGGGCTCTCTTTGCCCGGCAATGGCTCTACTTTGGCCACCCACGCTGACCGCGAGAAGCTGTTCCGCGAGGCCGGGCACTTAATTGTGGACCTCGCCCGCCGTTGGTACGAGCAGGACGATGCCACTGCCCTGCCGCGTGGCATCGCCAGCTTCAAGGCCTTCGAGAACGCGATGAGCCTGGATATCGCCATGGGCGGCTCCACCAATACGGTGCTGCATCTGCTGGCCGCCGCCCAGGAAGGCGGGGTGGATTTCACCATGGCGGATATCGACCGGCTTTCCCGCCGCGTGCCGTGTTTGTGCAAGGTCGCTCCAGCCAAGAACGATGTGCATATGGAAGATGTGCACCGCGCGGGCGGCATCATGTCCATCCTGGGGGAGCTGGAACGCGCCGGGCTGATCGACACCACCCTGCCCACCGTGCACGCCAAAACAATGGGCGAGGCACTGAACCGTTGGGACATTACCCGCACTAATTCTGAGGAGGTGAAAACCTTCTTCCGCGCCGCCCCTGGCGGGGTGCCAACCCAGGTTGCCTTCAGCCAGAATGAGCGTTGGGAGGAGCTGGATACGGACCGCCAGACCGGTGTTATCCGGTCGGCTGAGCATCCGTTCTCGAAAGACGGTGGCCTCGCCGTGCTGTTCGGCAATCTGGCGCCAGAAGGCTGCATCGTGAAAACCGCTGGCGTGGATGAGAGCATTCTTACCTTCCACGGCACCGCGCGGGTGTTTGAGAGCCAGGATGCCTCGGTTTCCGCCATTCTGAACGGCCAGGTGAAAGCCGGAGAGGTCGTGGTGATCCGTTATGAAGGGCCGAAGGGCGGGCCGGGGATGCAGGAGATGCTCTACCCCACCAGCTATCTGAAATCGAAGGGCCTCGGCAAAGCCTGCGCGCTCATCACCGACGGCCGGTTCTCCGGCGGCACCTCGGGGCTTTCCATCGGTCATGTTTCGCCGGAAGCAGCCGAAGGCGGGCTGATCGGATTGGTGGAAACCGGCGATGAAATCCTCATCGACATTCCCAATCGTGGCATCACGCTGAACGTGCCGGAGGATATTCTGGCCAAGCGCCGCGCCGCGCAGGATGCAAAAGGCTGGAAACCAGCGGAAGCACGCAAGCGCAATGTCACCCCAGCATTGCGGGCCTATGCGGCCATGACCACCAACGCGGCCCGTGGCGCGGTGCGGGATGTAAGCCAGATCGAGCGGTAAAGGTTACGTTTACTCTTCTTCGGCCAGGCGGTTCTGCGCCTGGCTGACAAAGCTACCCGGCGGCACGGAGCGCGTGAGCCACACATTGCCGCCGATTACCGAATCCCGCCCGACCGTCACCCGGCCCAGAATGGTGGCACCAGCGTAAATCACCACATTATCTTCGATAATCGGATGGCGCGGCTCGCCTTTTACCAGCGCGCCGGAGGCATCCTCGGTGAAGCGTTTCGCCCCCAGCGTGACATGCTGGTACAGCCGCACATTCTCGCCAATAATCGCGGTTTGGCCAATAACAACGCCAATACCGTGGTCGATGAAGAAGCTCGGGCCGATCTGCGCTTCAGGGTGAATGTCGATCGCGGTTTCTGTCTGCGAGATGCTGGCCAGCAGGCGCGGCACCAACGGCGCACCCAATTTGTGCAGCGCATGGGCCAGGCGGTGGTGAATCACCGCCCGCATTCCTGGGTAGCACAGCAGCACTTCGGCCAGAGAGGTCGCCGCCGGGTCGCCCGCATAGGCAGCTTTCAAATCGGTCACCAGGGCGGTGCGGATGGCCGGAAGCTGTGCCGCGAAATCCCGCACGATGTCGCAGGCGGCGCATTCGGCTTCCTCAAACCGTGCCTTGTTTTCGGGGGCCAGGAACAACAGGCTGCGCCGCACCTGCTCGGTAAGCGAAGCCAGGGTGCGGGTGAGGGTGAGGCCAACGAAATAATCGATCGTCTCATCCGTTAAATCCGGGCAGCCGTAATGGCTGGGGAACAGGGCGGCGAACAGCCCATCGCGGATGCGCTCCAACGCTTCGCGGGAGGGCAGCTCGCGCACATGGCCCTGATAGCGGATTTTATGCGTCACCTCGCGCGAATGGCGCAGCCCGGCGACAATGGCCGCGAGGTTGGAGGCGCTGGTTTGCGCCGTGGCGGTGATTTCTGGTTTTTGGTCGTCGATACCCATGGCATGAACCAGTCCGGTGAGTGTTCGCCAACAAGCTAGAGCAAGCGGGCCGCCGCTGTAAATAATCGGTTCC
>JAGWIE010000078.1 GCA_028866445.1 Rhodospirillales bacterium
AACACCGCAGACAGCTCAGCGACGAATTCACGCTTCTCTATGCGATCCACATCCGTCTCCAACTTGACGAGCAGTTTGGCGTTGCCGCCGCCCTACTCAGGTTACCCAAGCAACCGGGACCATCCCGTTTGCCTTCGCCTGTCCTTTACCAGAACCACCAAAGCCCCGCCGAAGCGAAACATCTGGCACCTCATCTACCGTGTGCGGAGCAAACTCCATTAAACCCGAAGGTGCATGCGGTCTTGGACAGGTCGGGAGCCTTGCGGCCCCCTGCCCGCTCCAGCCCGAAGGCCGGAACGAATTTCGTTATCAATCAGGCGACGGTAGAAACGTCCACACGCACGCCAGGGCCCATGGTAGAAGAAAGCGCTACCTTTTGCAGATACGTGCCCTTCGCGCCGGTCGGCTTTGCCTTCTGCACCGCGTCGATCAGCGCCTTGGCGTTTTCAACCAGCTTATCGGCCTCAAAGCTTGCCTTACCGATGCCGGCATGGATGATACCAGCCTTCTCCGCGCGGAACTCAACCTGACCGGACTTGGCGGCGGTAATGGCACCCTTCACGTCCATGGTCACGGTGCCGAGCTTCGGGTTCGGCATCAGGCCGCGCGGGCCAAGAATTTTACCCAGCTTGCCAACCACGCCCATCATGTCCGGCGTGGCGATGCAGCGGTCGAACTGAATGTCGCCAGCCTGAATCTTCTCGGCCAGGTCGTCGGAGCCCACCACATCCGCACCAGCGGCCAGGGCTTCATCAGCCTTGGCGCCACGGGCGAACACGCCCACGCGCAGGGTTTTGCCAGTGCCATTCGGCAGAGACACCAGGCCGCGCACCATCTGGTCGGCATGGCGGGGGTCGATGCCGAGATTCAGCGAGATCTCGATGGTCTCGTCAAACTTGGCGGTCGCATTCTTCTTGGCCAGAGTCACGGCGGCAGCCAGCTCGTAGAGCTTGTTGGCTTCAACGCTCGCGCGGGCAGTGGTCAGACGCTTATCATGTGCCATGTTATTAGCCCTCCACCACGGTCAGGCCCATGGAACGGGCGGAACCGGCCAGCATACGAACCGCGCCATCGGCGTCATTCGCGTTCATGTCCTTCATCTTGGTCTTGGCGATCTCATGGAGCTGCGCCATCGTCACCTTGCCCACAGCCGCACCCTTGCCGGGGGTCGTGGTGCCCTTGGCAATGCCCGCCGCCTTCTTCAGGAAGTAGGTGTTGGGCGGGGTCTTCATAATAAAGGAGAACGTACGGTCAGCAAAGGCGGTGATGACCACCGGCACCGGCATACCGGGCTCCATTTGCTGCGTCGCCGCGTTAAATTCCTTCACGAACTGCATGATGTTCAAGCCACGCTGGCCGAGTGCTGGGCCCACCGGCGGCGAAGGATTCGCCTTGCCCGCGGGTATTTGCAGCTTGATATAGCCGACAATCTTCTTTGCCATTTCTGGCTCCTTTCATCCTAATGGCTTATTCAGCCATTGGACCGCGGTTCAGACGGCCGGGCACACCTGTCCCCAGCCTCCCGCGTTCCGAGGGGCGGAGCCTTAGCCTACCCTCATCCACCTGTCTAGCACCTCTTGAAATTTTCTATTCAAACACAAAATCCGCCGCGCGGTTCATAATCGGACCCACCAGCAATAAAAGGGCATCCAATGGAAAAGTTGATCCGCTCAGCAATTGCAGCTTCCATGATCGGCTTTGGCGGGACAGCGCTCGCATCGGTGCCAGCCCTGCCAATTCGCGGCACAATTGATGCCGTACAGGGCCGCACACTCTCTGTAACGGAGACCTCCGGGACAAAGATCACCGTAACCCTGGCTCCCCACGCGGCTATAGCTGAGGTTATTCCCAGTTCCTTGGCAGCAGTAAAAGCTGGCAGCTATGTCGGCACGGCGGCGGTGCAGCAGATGGGCGGCACCTACCGGGCAATGGAACTTCAGATTTTTCCAGAGAAAATGCGCGGCATCGGCCTGGGAACACGGCAATGGAATTTGGCGCCTCACAGCACAATGACGAACGGCACGGTGGGGAGTATGGCCAATGCAGTTGGAACCGTGGGTACAGTAAGCGGTTCGGGCGATTTGACGCTAACGGTGAATGACGGCAGCGGAACCAAGACCGTATTGGTGCCCCAAGGCGTGCCGGTTGTTACTTATGCGCCGGGAAGCTTAACAAACCTTCAGCCGGGCGCGCATATCATCTTTTTCCCGTCAGGTGCTGTTGCAAACGGGTCAGTTACCACCAGCCGCATCGGCGTTGGCAAAGATGGGCTGACACCGCCGATGTGATGCCATCGCTGCAACTCAGCTTCGCGCCACCCACAGGCACGCCGCACATGCGGCTGCAGCAGCCAAGCCTGTGGCCACCATGCCCCAAATGAGATCGGCCACCGTTACAAGGGGTGGCCAATGGCGCAAGGTTGCCTGGTTGGTAAGGTCGTAGGTGGCATAGGCCACCAGCCCCAGACCGGCGCCGCGCAGCAGAGCCATACCTGGCTTCTGCGACGGCAAAACGGCGAACGTCACGATACCGCCAATATAAAGCAGATAAAACAATACGGCCGGAACGGGCCGGACGCTGCCTGCCAGCAAATCTCCCAAAGCGGGTTTGTAAAACCGGGAGGACATGGTGCCGAGCCAGACGGCATCCAGGCAAACAAACGCCAGGAAGGTCGCCAGATAGGCGGTCAGAATCGATTTCACCAGCGTCATCCCTTCAATTCATATAGCCCGACATCGACCCGCCCGCTGGCGAAGCCTGCCTCGCAATAGCAAAGATAGTAGGTCCAGAGCCTACGGAAACGGGCGTCAAACCCCATGGCTTCAATGCGCGGCCAGGCGGCCAGAAAGCGTAAGCGCCATTCCGCCAGCGTACGGGCGTAGCTGATGCCAAAATGCTGCACCCGGCTCGGCACCAGGCCAGCTTGTTTGGCTTGCTCGGCAATCACAGTTTTGGTGGGCAGCATTCCACCAGGAAAAATATGGCGCTGGATGAAATCCGGCGTACGCCGATACCCCGGGTAGTAGCCTTCATCTATGGTAATGACCTGCAGCACCGCCCGCCCGCCCGCCTTCAGCCGCGCGCGCAAGGCCTGGAAATATACCGGCCAATAAGTCTCCCCCACCGCTTCCAGCATTTCGACGGACACAACCCGGTCGTAGCTGCCCGTCTCGTCACGGTAATCCCGTAAGGCAAGCTGTACCTGTTTGTTTAACCCGGCTTGGGCAATCACGCTTCGGGCATAGGCAAGCTGGGCCGGGGATATCGTGAGCCCCGTAACGCGAGCACCGGCCATGCCGAGATGCCGAGCAAGCGCCCCCCAACCGCAGCCGATTTCAAGCACCGAGCCACCGCAGGGAACGCCCAGCCAATCGGCGATCAGCGCCAATTTGCGGTGCTGGGCGGTTTCCAGCGTATCATCCGCTTGCTCATACAGGCCCGAGGAATAGAGCATCGAGGGATCGAGCCAGGCCGCATAGAAATCATTGCCGAGATCGTAATGCGCCATGATATTGCGCCGCGCGCCTGTGCGGGTGTTGGCGTGGGTGGCATGGCGCAGGCGGTTGAACCATCGCGCAGGTATGGCAAACAACCCGCCTGGGGCGGCATCGGCCTCATTCAGACCTGCTAAGGTAAGCAAGGCCGTAAGGTCCGGGCTGGACCAAGCGCCTTCAAGATAGCTTTCATAAAATCCGGCTTCTCCGTTCAGCAGCATGGCGCGAAGCAGGCGTGTGTTGTGCAGCTCAATCACGGCATCGGGGCCGGGTAAGACGCCTTGCCCCTCCAAAAAACTGCCATCCGGCAGCACGCAGGTAAGGCGCCCATAGCGCAGCTTGTTCAAAAGGCGCCGCAGGATAAATGCCGCCAGCAGGCTGCCTGGCTTAGAAGGCGAGCCCGCGGCGGGCTGGGCAATGTCGCTCATGCAGCGTTCCTCGTTATATCTTTGCCGGTACTCACCAGCGCGGCGGGGGGTGGCGGGCAGCGGCGCAGGCGGATGCCCTTGAGCCATAGGCGCAATGCCTCCCAATGGATCGCGCTCATAACCTTTATGCCGAGCAGCGGGTGGGCAAGTGCCGCACGCAGCAAATTCGCATCTGTTAAAGCGCGGCGCGGCCCGGCAAGTGTGGCCCGCAACATAATGCCTTCGGCATCCGCTACGGCGATATGCAGTCCTATCGCCTCATTTGGCGGCGTGAGCGTGAAACGGTAGCGCAGCGCCATCTCCATAAACGGAGAAACATGGAAGCATTTTTCCGCTTCCTGGTGCAGCGGCGCCGCGGCACCAGGTGCTACCGGGCAGAGATAAACATGGCGCTGACCGAAGGTGTTGTTCACCTCATATAAAACCGCGCGCAATTCGCCCCCGGCGGCGTGGCAGAAAAACAGGTTGATCGGGTTGAACCCCAGCCCCAAAAACCGCGGCAGTGTAAACAACTGAATTTTCGCGGCGGCTTCCTCCAGCCCCGCTTCGGTCAAGCAAGACTCCACCCAAGGGCGCAGCCTGGTAGTGCCATCGCCGTAGTCGCGCTCATTCACACTGAACAGATTGAACCGGTTGTATGAAAACAGCTTCGGCACGGGGGGCGTGTCGAGGTCTAACAGCAGATAGGGTAGTTTGTAGGCCAGCGCGTGCTGGCGCGGGCGCGTTCGGGTGTGGGTGATTCGTGCCGCGTAAAGCGCGCTCATGCTGCTTGCCTGAGCACTGGAACGGGAATACGACCAGATTCAACGGCAACACGCCAAGGTCGGCGCACGCCGCCCAGCGCCTCTGCCACCGCAAGCCCCGCTTGCAGGCCATCTTCGTGAAACCCCGCACCCCACCAGGCCCCGCAAAACCAGGTGCGGTTAAAGCCCTGCACTTCCCAAAGGCGTTTTTGCGCGCGCAGGGCCGCGACGTCGAACACCGGGTGGGTGAAGCTTTGGCGCAGCGCCACGCCACGCAAAGGCCATGGAGAATTAAGCGTGACAAACCATTGTCGCTCGGGCGGCAGGTTTTGCAGCCGGTTCATCCAGTACGTTACGGCACCCTCATCGCCGCCGCTCATGTAATTCCACGCGGCCCACGCGGCACGGCGCTTCGGCATTGCCGCCGCATCTCCGTGCAGCACCACCTCGTTGCTCGTGGTACGGAAGGCGCCGATAATCTCACGCTCCAGCGGGCTGGGATCGGCCAGCAGCGCAAAAGCCTCATCCGCGTGGCAAGCCAGCACCAATTCATCGAAGCTGGCCGTGCCACCGGGCACAGCAAGCTCAACCCCGCCGCCATGCCGCCTGACTGCCGTAACCGGCGTGCCGGATTGAACAATGCCGGAGAAACCCGCGCGGAGTTTTTCGACATAATTGCGCGAACCGCTCTGCACCGTACGCCACACCGGCCGCCGCGTGAGCTTGAGCAGCCCATGGTTGTTACAAAACCTGATGAAGGAGGCAGCGGGAAGATCGCCCGCCATCCCTAGCGGGCAGGACCATACGGCGGCAACCATCGGGTATAGATGATCGTGCAGAAACGCGTTACCAAATCCGCCCTGGCGCAGATAGCTGCGCAGGCTCATATCGCCCAGCGCCGCAACGGCACCCGGCGCTTGGCGGTAAAAGCGCAAAAGATCAATCAGCATGGACCAGAAACGCGGGCGCAGCATATTCATCGGCTGGGCGAACATGCCGCGCAGAGACGAGCCTGAATATTCGAGCGCCCCATCATGCAACGAGACGGAGAAAGACATGTCCGTCGCCTCGGTCGTCACACCAAGATGCGCGAAGAGTGCTGTCAAATTGGGATAGGCTGGCTCGTTATAAACGATAAAGCCGGTATCTACCGCCATGCCTTCCACCTCTACAGTGTGGCTATGACCACCGAGGCGGGGTTCAGCTTCAAACAGGGTGACATTATGCTGCTGCCCCAGCAGCCAGGCGCAGGAAAGGCCAGTAATGCCTGCCCCCACGACGGCAATGTTTCGCGCCGCCCCGTTCTTCTTGCCGATTGTTGCATTTATCATGCTCTCCGATACGGCTGGAAATCCTCCTTGGATCACCCCACAATCCAGATTGTGCATCGGCGCGATGATCCACAACATTGGTTCGCGCGTATAGGGAAACGTGAATGTACCTGAACCTCCTCTTCTTCATCCAGCGCCGCGCTATCAATGGGCACCCCGGGTGACGGCGCTGAACACGCCCCCGCCCAACGCTGACACTTTGGCATGCATGATATCGCGCGTTGCCGAGGTGCGGGATCGCCAGGCCTATGCCGCGCTATTCAAGCATTTCGCCCCCAGGGTGAAGGCGTACCTGCGCCGGGGCGGCATGGAAGCAAGCGAAGCCGAGGAACTGACCCAGGAAGTAATGTTGAGCCTCTGGCGCAAAGCCGGATATTTCGATGTGGCTCGCGGCAGTGCCGCAACTTGGGTGTTCGCCATCGTCCGCAATGCGCGCATCGACTACGCCCGGCGGCGGCGTGACGCAAAGCTGGCAGGCGAGCCGCCGCAAGAGCTGGCTGACCTGTCGCCATCAGC